>NZ_JAJDKA010000055.1:0-19891 GCF_020589945.1 Faecalibacillus sp. MSK20_93
GGACTAAGCACCAAAGTACTTTTTTTCTTGTGTCCGTTTTACAGGGTCCATTTTAAATCATTATTCCTTTTATTATTTAGCTTTAATTGCCCAACGCATTTTTGTTGATTTAGCTCTTGAATTTCGATGACATTCTTCTTTAGTTGGTCGTATTACATTTCGACATACATCTTCATAAACACCACTATTTTTCATTTCCTTAAAAGCCTTTTTAACAATACGATCTTCACCTGAATGGAAAGTTAAAATAGCTACTCTTCCTCCTGGTTTTAAAATATGAGGTAGTTTTTCAACAAATTCATATAAAACTTCAAATTCTTGATTGACTTCTATTCTTAAAGCTTGAAAAACTCGAGCTGCTGTTTTATTAACAATATCTTTTCTATTTTTATCTTCAATAAAATTTAATGTCTTATCAATGATTTTATAAAGTTGACGTGTTGTTTCTACTTCCATTCCTGAACGAATAAAAGAATATATGTTTTTAGCTAAAATATCAGCATAAGGTTCATCAGAGTTTTCTAATAAAATATTTTCTAAATCTTCTCTAGATAACTCTTTTAATATCTGAGAAGCGGGTCTTCCAGCTTTAGGATTTAATCTTAAATCTAAAGGTCCATCTTTTTTATAAGAAAAACCTCTTTCTGGATTATCAATTTGCATTGATGATACACCTAAATCTGCTAAAACAAAATCAAATTGTCCATATTTTTCGCTTACTTCGTCAATATTTCTAAAGTTCGTTAAAATAGATGTAAAAAGATTTTCATCAAATCCTTTATTTCTAAGTCTTTGTGTTGTCTTTTCAATTTCAATCGAATCAATATCCAATCCATAAACATGACCTTGTCCATCTAATTTTTCTAACATTTTAGATGTATGTCCACCATAACCTAACGTACAATCTAAACCAACTTGTCCTGGTTGAATATCTAAAAACTCTAATATTTCATCTACCATAATAGAAATATGCATTCCTGCAGGTGTACTTCCTTTAGAAATTACTTTTTCAATCGTTTCAGGATACATTTCTGGATCTAATTCTTTATATTTTTCTTCAAAATTTCTAGGATGTGTTCCTTTATATCTTTTTCTTCTTTTATGTATTTGTTCACTCATAATTATTCCTCATCTCTTTACTCTTTATAATATAACGAATAATCTTTTAAGAAACAATAGAAAGATAACAGACTTATTATTAGCAGTAGTAAAAATATTTTTTCTATTTTGGATATATAAAAAATAAGTTTTTATTCTATTGGTTGTTGATAAAAACCACCATAAAAATTTTCAGTTTTTATAACATTAACTATCAAATCAGGATCCACATCTTTCATTAAGTCTATAATATCTTGGACTTCATAACTTGAAACCACTGTATGTAATAAATTCATTGGCTGTTTTGAATATCCTCCAATAGCCTCAACACAAGAAATACCATGACGATAATATTGGATATAGGCCTCTACAATTTCTTTTGATTTTTTTGTTGTTATTTGTAATGTTACACGTTCATAACGATGGTAAAAAGAATCGATTGTTTTTGTTGAAATAAATTGAAATAAAATAGAATATCCTGCATGGATCCAACCAAACATTGATCCAAATATCATAAGAATTAGAGTATTAAAAACAAAAACATATTCCCATATAGATTTACCCTTTTTATTAGAAATATAGAGAGCAATAAAATCTGTCCCTCCAGTGGAAGCATTTCCTCTAAGTACAAGAACTGCCATTAATCCATAGGAAACTCCCCCAAAAGTAATATTTAATAAAATATCATTAAATAAAGGTTGAAATTGACACACTTTTAAAAACAAACTCGCTAAAAATACTTGTAGTAATGAAAAAAGTGTAAATCTAGGGCTAATATTTTTATAGCATAAAATAGCAACCGGTACATTTAAAACAATCATGCCTAATGATGTTGAAAACGAAAAGCCAAAATAAGTAGAAGTAATTTTCTCAATAAGAATAGCTACCCCTGTAAATCCACTTGATAATAAATTTGCAGGTTGAATAAAGACTTGAATGACATACGCTTGACTTAACGCAGAAATCAAAACACAAAGAAACGTTACCAATGTTCTTGCTTTTTTATTTTTATTTAGTTTTTTTATCATATATACTTTTCACAATTTTTTCAACTAATTCCTTAGAGACAACATCATAATCATTTTCATGAGGAACAGGGGCATAAGCATAAGAGACCTCATGTCTGTGTGTTGTTGCATCATTGACCCAATCTTTACAAGAACTATGAACTTGATAAATTCCTGTATACTTCATCATTTCTTTGGCGTTACTTGCATTCATGCCACTTCCTGCAAGAATTTCAATTTGACTTCCATATTTTTCTTGTAAATTTTTAATTAGATTTTTTCCATCTATTGCTTTAGGTTTTAACCCACTTGTAAGAATACGATCCACTCCTAATTCAATTAATAATTCTATCGAAGTATAGGGATCTTCAACACAATCAAATGCACGATGAAAAACAACTTCTCCTTGATAACTTTTTATGATTTCTATCATTTCTTTTGTTTGTTTAATACAAATAGAACCATCTTTATTTAAACAACCAAAAGCTATTCCATCGGCTCCATTTTCTAATAAAGACTTTGCATCTTCTTTCATCACTTCAAATTCAATCTCGTTATAACAAAATCCTGCTCCTCTTGGTCTTACCATCGTAATTACTTTTAAGTTTGTATTCTTTTTTGTAAGTTTTAAAGTTGCTAGAGATGGTGTTAAACCGCCTAAATGTAAAGCATTATTAAGTTCAATGCGTTTTGCTCCACCATGATAAGCATTTAAAGCATCTTCATAACTTCCACAACATATTTCGATTATTCTTTCCATACTCTCTCCTATAACATTCCTAAATAATAAATTCCTAATGCATATATTTTTGCATTTGTATTCAAATCCTCAATTTTCATCCATTCATTTGGTTGATGTCCAATACCTTTTTGACCCGGAAAACTTGGACCAAAAGGAACAATATGAGGCATTAATTTAGCGTAAGTTCCTCCTGTAGTGGTAACAGGTGTTCCATCTAAATGCGTTATTTTTTCATAAGCCTTAGACAACAAAGAAACCATTGGGCAATCTTTTTCAAATTTTACAGGAAAATAATGTTGAACACATGTTACTTCCATGTTTTTTGCTTTTTCTCTAATTGTTTCAACAATTGTTTCTAGCGTCATATTTGCAGGATAAGAAAATGTGACCGAAAAAACAAGTTTACTTTTTTCATGTTTCAATACAAAATTACGCATTTCATTTATACCAAATTCTTCATCTTTAAAATCTAAACCGAGTTTTTCTGCATTCGTATTAGCATTTAAAAAATAGTTATTAATAAACAAAAAAAATTCATCAACTTGTTTTTCTTTAGCACTTATTTCAATAACAGCTCTTCCTCTTTCTGCATAAACCACAGGATACTTACAGTCCGGTGTCCACCCCATGACTGGCGGCTTTTCATGTTTTAAATAATACTCTAAATCTTTAAATCCAGTTTCTTCATCACAGCCAAAAATAATTCTTACAGGCTTATGAAGTTTAATATTTAGTTCTTTAATCGCATATAATGCATACAAGCATGTCATAATTGGACCCTTGTTATCTAATATTCCTCGTGAATAAATATATCCATCTTCTTCATACGCACTAAATGGGGGATGTTTCCAACCTAAACCTGTAGGTACAACATCTAAATGTCCAATAATGCCAATATAATCTTCACCTTTACCATATTGTGCATATCCTATATAATGATCTAAATTTTTTGTTTCAAACCCTAAAGATTGAGCAATTTCTAAAACCTTGTCAAGTGTTAAAGCAATATCTTTACCAAAAGGTGCCCCTTGTTGAAAAGTTCCTTCAACACTTGGCATTTTTACAATCGTTTTAATATCCTCAATCATTCTTAAAGAAAGCATATCTATTTTTTTTATAATTTCTTCTTCCATACTATTTTTCCTCTAAAGGTGCCATCCTTGTTTTCATATAATGATCAAGCCATTCTTGACTTGCAACTTCATGAATACATTTTCCATCTTTATTTTTTGTAAGATAAACAATTGGTTCTTGATTTTCCGTTGCCACCGCAAATGAAAATCCTTCAATATTAGTTGCAACTCCCCATTCTCCTTTATTATTCATTGCAATTAACGATAGATCCCCTGCATGACCTCTTCTTTCTTTTAAACGATGATCAAGTTGATTAACTGCTTTTTCACAAGCTGCTTGAGGGTGCATACCTTCTGCCATTAAGCGAACGATTTCATAAGAAATACATCCTTTCATTAGATCTTCTCCCAATCCAGTTGCTGAAGCTCCACCTACACTTGAATCAACATAAAATCCTGAACCCGCTATTGGTGAATCTCCAACACGTCCTTTTTTCTTCATAAATAAACCACTTGTTGAAGTTGCTGATGTCATTTTCCCTTGTTGGTCAAGACATACCATACCAACTGTATCATGTCCTGCATAAGGTTTTATTTCTTGTTCACGGACTTCTTTCACTCTATTTCTATAATGAATTTTAGCGCGGTCTGTAAGCATATTTTTACGTTCAAAGCCTTCTTTATGAGCAAATTTTTCAGCCCCTTCTCCAACTAAAATATTATTTACTTTTTCTTTAGATAAGCGTCTAGCAATTGATACCGGATTTGCAAAATCTTTAATAGCCGCAACTGCTCCAATACTTAATGTATTTCCATCCATATAAGCTGCATCTAACTCTACTTCCATTTCTTCATTAGGAAGTCCTCCATAACCAACTGATTTATAATAAGGAAAATCTTCAACTGCTTTTATTGCTGTTTCTATTGCATCTCCTGCATCTCCTTTTTCTTGTAAAATATGGCTTGCTTCACTAATTCCTTCAACAGCCATACGCCATGTTGCTATTATTCCCCACATTTTCTTTCCTCCTAGTAGAAAGGATGCTAAACAGCATCCTAAAAACAAAATTTTTCTTTAATTTCTTCAATTTCTTTTTCTTGGTAAAGAGCCTTTGCAAGAACACACATTCCCTCTAAAGACTCATTTAAACCTATACCACCCTTTTTAGGTGTTTTAATAATACATAATTTATCTTTATATTCGTTAATCGTTTCTTGATTATCATCTGACATGGCCGCAATTGCTTTAGAAGATGTATTTTGATTAATATCGTAAGCAATTCTTGCTGCCATTTTTCCATAATTCAAATAATTAAAACAAGGACCACACATTACAACATCAGGTTTTAATTTATTCACCATTGCGCATAATTTTCGACTTACTTCGTCAGGATTTTTTAGATACGTCCCGTCTCCACAATAAAGACATGCCACGACTTTTCCATCTACTTTCTTTAAAAATGGTTCCATCATAACTGCCGGACCAACAGCTTCCTTTTTTGCTCCTAAAGGAATATCATGATCGTCTTTAATACCAGCACCTGATTGAATTTGGTCATAAATCATGATTATTTTCATAAATTTTCATCTCCTACAAATCATCAAATGAAAGATCATCTAATGAAATATCATCCTCTTCTTCTTCATCATTTTGCATATTATTTTCTTCTTCAAGATATTGTTTATCCATTATTTTAATAAATGGCATATAGATAAAGATTCCTAAAATTAATAACAACACTTGTAAAAGAGCTCCTGCCCAATTTGTTGCAAGGAAACCAGAAATAACAATTGGTGTTGTCCAAGGAATATTAATTCCAGAACAAATTGGTACTAAATTCATAGCCATTGCAAAATATGAAATAACAATATTCACTGTTGGAACTAATACAAAAGGTATTAATAATGTTGGATTCAATACAATTGGTAATCCAAAAACAATTGGTTCATTAATTCCAAAAATACCAGGAACAAAAGAGAGTTTACCTAAATTTGTAATACGTTTTGATTTACAGAATAAAAGCATCGCAATAACTAATGATAAAGTAGATCCTGCTCCACCAAAAGTAGCAAATAAATCTTGGAATTGTTGGCAAATAATATGATGTTCACCAGCAATATTTCCTGCTGATAATGTTTGTAAAATTGGATTGAATACGGCACCAACAACCGAACCACCATTTACTCCAAAGAACCAAAATAAATGTAAGAAAATATAAGCAACAACCATTGCTCCTAATGTATCTCCTAAATTTAATAATGGTGTTTGTAAAAATTCAAAAATAATTTGGAATACATTTGTACCTAAAAAACCAAATAATAAGTTAATTGTAAAGAATACGATCATTACCATCGCCGCTGGAATTAATGCAGCAAATGATTCTTCAACTGTAGGTGGAACACCTGCTGGCATTTTAATTGTCCAACCTTTACGTTCCACATATGTATAAATATGGACTGATAAAAAAGCACACATAATTCCGACAAAAATACCCTTTGATCCTACCCAACCTAAAGGAATACCACTTAAACTTACATCAACTGCTTTACCTGCCACATCAACACTACCGCTAACTGAATATGGCATAATTAAAAACCATGAAACAACGGCAACGGCTGCACCAAATATCTTATTTGTATTCATTTTTCCAGCAAAGGAATACGCTATACCAATTACAGCAAAGATTGCCATAATATCAAAAGTAGCCCCTGCTGGTTTTGAAATAAAAGATGCTAATGTCTGTCCTGTTGAAGAATTAACCACAGTTGTTTCTAAAAAATTAATCCAACCTTGAATTGGAAAGTTCGCTATCAATAAGAAGATAGAACCTCCAATTAATAATGGAGTTGAAACAAGAAAACCATCACGAATTGACATGAGGTACTTATTTCTCCCAATCGCCTCCGCTAGAGGCATTAGTATTTTTTCAAGTTTTTTCATCATAAGACTTGTCCTCTTTCTATTTTTTATTTGATTTAATCAGTTTAATTGCTGATTTTAACACTTTTTCACCATTCATCATACCGTAATCCGCTTGATCAATGACCGCAATAGGAATACCTGTATTTCCAAATTGTTCAACTGTTTCTTCATACATATATTTCACTTGTGGACCTAGTAAAATACAATCAGGGGTATCTTTTTCTATAATTTCTTCAAGTTTATTGTGTGAAAAAGCTGCCACTTTAATAGGCAAATTGTGTGCATTAGCGACACTTTGCATATTACTCGCTAACATACTTGTTGACATTCCTGCACTACAAAATAAATAAATTTTTTTCATTCTCCTTCTCCCTTCTTATTTTTCTAACGAATAAAGACGTTGGTTCAATTTTATAATTTCAAGAGCCATCATTTTAATTGTTTCAGCAGACATAAGTTGATCTTCTGCATGCATCAATAAAATATTTGGTACAACTTTTTCACCATTTGCTTCTTTTTGTATCAAACCTGCATGTGCTTCATGTCCTTTTACAAATTCCTGATCTCCCTCTTTTATTTTTGCTTTAGCTAAATCAAAATCACCTTTTTCAGCAATTTTCATTGCTTCAATATAAGATGATTTTGCTACACCTACCGCAGAAATAATTTGAAAACTAACTAACTCTAAATTGTCCATTTTTGTTCCTCCAATATCTTTACATCTATTATTATAAATATTTCTTTATCTTTAGGCTGATAGAGACGTTTCCTAGCAATAGGAAATCAAACACTTACAACCTTTGTATTTCCTATATAGTCATGTATTGCGCGATGTTCCTTGGTAAAAATAATCATCAACGTACTTATTCCTCCCACAACAAACCCAACATACATCATCATTGAAACAATATTTACGTGTATGCATAAAGAAACAAGTTGATGCCACAATGCACTTGCACTCACAAAAATACCTTCAATTACAATCATTCCTAAACCTTGTCTTAAAACCAATGATTTTAACGATACTTCTTGATTATTATTTTGAATAATTTTAACTTTACATATTCGTTTTCCTACAGTCTGTCCTTTATAAACAAAGAAAGGAATATAAATGTAGTAAAACAAAGCAAAAATTACTCCTATAATCCCCGCAATAAATCCATAAGGTTGTTGAATTTTTAATAAATTTTGTTTTAACATTGTTCCATACAATTTTTGTGAAACCACAGCAATTGGAAAAGCAGCACAAAGTGCTCCTAAATACCAATCAATAAAATAACTAAGCACTCTTCTTGTTAAAGGTGCATTTTTATATATATTTCTTTTTGTCATCTTCATTAGCTCCTAAGCGATAATTTCTTTCATAAATTCTTCATAATTATTTACTTCTAATAATTGTTCAAATTTCTTTGAATTAGCGACAATACTTGATAACCAATCAAAAAATATTTTTAATAAATGATTATCTGTTTCTCTAATTCCCAATAAAATAATAAATTTCACATCAAATTCTCCCCATTTCACACTTCTATCTAAAATCAATACAGAAATACATGATTTTTTGGTAGATACTTCTATAGAATGTGGAACAGCAAAACCATACATAAATGAGGTTGCTGAGACTGCTTCTCTTTTAAAAACATCTTCTTTGTATGCTTTTGTAGCTAAATCATTATCTATCAATTCATCACATAAATAATTTAAAATTTCTGTTGTATCATGAAATGTTTGATGAACATGAAATAAATTTTCTTTAATAAGTTTTTTTAACATCTTCACCACATCATTGTGATAAAGCTTATTATCTAATTCATTAAGAAGCTGAAATACTTTACTTTCATCTTCGTTATTTACAAATAAAGTTATTTGAAGAGTTGGTATGTCAAGTTGATGTTTTAAGGGAACTGTTGTTAAAATGAAATCTGGTTGACATTGTTCAACCTGCAATTCTTCAAAAAAATGAAATATCTCAAGAATTTCCATTCTCTCCCCAAATCTATTTTTTAATTTTTCTACACAAGGTATAGATAACATTTGATTGTGAGGAATGATGACTATTCCCCGATGACGATACATACTTTGGCTTCTTTCATAAGCTGCTCCCAAATGCAAAGCAAGAAATGCCAGCTCGTTTTCGTTAATAGTGTATCCTGTGCATTCAGTAATAACCTCACCAGAATGTACTGCCATTTCAAAAACCAAAGGGTATTTTCTTTTAATTTCCTTTAAATAAAGGTTTGTAACTTTAACATTGTTCACTTGTCTTTCCAATAAAGACTGTAAATGTGTAATTAATCCAAGTTTTAAATCATAATCATTTGAAAGATCTATACCAAAATATTCCTTTATTTTATCTATAATTGTATAAAAAATATATTTTAAATTTTCACTTTCTTTTCTATTTCTATTATAGAATTTTCCACTTTTCCCCAATAAAAGATACGAAAATAAAACCACTTCATCTTCAATAACGGGTATATGTATCACTTGCGAAACTTTTGAAAAAAAATCTTTCGCCACCTTATATTCTAAACTATCCTTCAGTTTTTCATTATAAGTTTTATCTTCAATATAGTTATGATTAATAATTCTTTCTATTGAAACACCTGCATGTATCATAATCATAGGAAAACTCACATCTCTAATATAGTAATCATTCATTTCACAAACTTCTTCTAATATATCTTTAACTTCTAATAAATCAAAATTTTCCCATAAATCAGCAATAGAATTTAAATTCATAAAATTCCCTTTAGTTTCTTCTGTCAGCAAATCTTTGTAAAGTTTTCTTTTATCTGCTTCATCTCCTACTAGATAAATTGTATTTTTATTACGAACAATTTTTAAACTTGAATAACTACTAATCATTCTTCTAATTTTCTTTAAATCATTATCTATCGAATATCCACTAATAAAAACTCGATCTTGCAATTGAATTAAGTTAATTTCACTTTCTTTAAACAATAATTCCTGTATTAACCAAACACATCTTTCATGTGATGTTTGTGGAATAATTTCCTTGGGTTCAATATCTTGTTTTGATAAAAGTGTTTGATCAATATGATAACCTTTCCTTTTATCAGCACTAATTAACAAACAATCGTAAAATTGATTAATATTCTCTATATCATTACGTATCGTACGATCTGTAACATTTAGAATATGCGCCATCTCTTTTCCAGTAATCCATTTTTTATCATTCAATAGATCAATTACATGCATTTGTCGATCATTTAACATATCTTTTTTCCTCCATTTATTATCATTATAACAGTAATTTTTTTTACACAACATTAATTGTGTTTCCTAATTGTTAGGAAATAAAAAAACAAGGTTTCCCTTGTTAATCTTTAAAATAATAACCAACGCCTACTTCTGTGACAATAAAACGAGGATGATTCGTATCTTTTTCTATTTTTCGACGAAGAGTAGCCATAAATACTCTTAATGCATTTTGATTAGAATGATCTTGATAACCCCAGATTTCTTTTTGAATGTAATTATGTGTTAATACTTTACCACGATGTTCAATTAAAAGCTTTAAAAGATTAAATTCAATCGGTGTTAAATGAATTTCTTCTTGATCTATTAATACCTTTCTAGAAATAAAATCAACCTCTAAATAATCCTTTTGATATTTCTTTATTTCTTCATCTTCTTTTCTAGATAATCTTTTAGCTACTCTAATTCTAGCTAAAAGCTCTCCCATATAAAATGGTTTTACAACATAATCATTTGCTCCTAAATCAAGTGCTTTGATTTTTTCTTGTTCTTCTAATCGTGCAGAAACAACAATAATAGGTTTTGAAGAAATTTTCCTAATTTCTTGAATTACTTCAAGACCATCAATATCTGGTAAACCTAAATCTAAAATAACGATATCAGGTTGATGACTATAAAAAAGACTTAATGCTTCATGACCCTTTGTTGTCATTAATATACGATATCCTTCTTGTTCAAAAGACATTTGCAGAAAATGAGAAATATATGGATCATCTTCTACAATCATAATTAAATCATTCATTATACATTCAACTCCTTATCACTAGGAATAGTAAAAATAAAACATGCTCCATCTGTTTCATCCTTAGCCCAAATTTTTCCACCATGAGCTTGAATAATTGCTTTACAAATAGCTAATCCTAAACCAATTCCTTTTTGACTATCATTAGAAACATTGGTATCTGTTACAAATTCTTCAAAAATATGATCTACTATTTTTTTAGAAATTCCTTTTCCTTCATCTTTAATCGTAAATTGTACTTGTCGATCTATGTTTCTAACTTGTATATCAATACGATCATTTTCTTTTGTATACTTAATCGCATTATTTAAAATATTTATTAATACTTGCACCATTAATTTACCATCTACATTTACTAGTAATAAATCTTCTGGTACATCAACTTGAACATTTCTTTTTTCTAACTCTGGTAAATGTTGAATTGCTTCATAAATTAAATCATCTACAACTTCTAAGTTTTTATGTAATACTAAATTACCACTTTCTATTTTAGACATGTTTAATATGTTTTCAACAATTTGTGTAAGCCAATGTGCTTGATCATGTATATCTTTTGCAAGTGAATAAACATCCTCATTTGTAAGATGATCTTGATTCATCATGAGTTGACTTGCTCCAACGATTCCTGTAAGTGGTGTTCTTAAATCATGTGAAATACTTCTTAACATACTGTTAAGCATATGTTCTCTTTCCATCGCTACCTTTATTTTTTCTTGTTCTAAATAAGTAAGTTCTCTTTCTAAAGCATTTCCTAATTGGTTAGCAGCTGCTTTAATGATAATCATTTGATCTTCATTGAGTCCTTGATGACTTAATATTTCAATACTTCCTAAAACTCGATTCATTCCTATAATAGGAATTACATTTTTACTTTCTTCTTTTATTTCCAAGGAAATATTTGTTTTTATTTGAATACTTTCTTCAATATATTGATTTCCTTTTAATAAAATATATTCGATCCCTGAAACGTTCAATAATCTTTCTGATAAGCTATATAATTGTTTAGAAATACCTTCATTCTTTTTAGAAATAATAATTTGTTTTTGAAAACGATCCGTTAAACTACAAGCAATAACAGAAGTCATCAAAAAGAAAAGAATAAGCATAAAATCATTAGGATCACTAATATGAAAATCATAGTTAGGGTCAATATATAAAAAGTTAAAACATAATACACTAACAATAGATGCTAATAAACCATAAAAATATCCTTTAGTAAATGTAGAAATTAATAAAACTCCTACAATAAATACCATTAAAATATTTTCTTTCCTAATTCCCATTGAATTTAAAGTAAATGAACAAAATAATTCAATCGAAATAATAATACCAAAATAAACTAAATACCTTAATTTTTCTTTCATCAAATCACCAAGATCATCATGACATACATTTTAGAATCATATCAACATCTTTTTTCTTTCCTATAACTAAAAGATGATCTTCTACATTAAAAACATAATCTACCGAAGGTAAAAAATCTGTTTTATTATCTTTTTTGATTCCTATGATATAAATATGAAAAGCTGCTCGAATATTAATTTGTTTAATTGTTTTTCCTAACCATTGACGTAATGCAGGAATTTCATAAATAGAATATTCATTATCCAATTCAACATAATCATACAAATTATCATTACTTACACGCACTGCTAATTTTTCAGCACTGTCACGATTAGGATAAATAACCTCATCTGCCCCATTTTTTAATAAAAATTTAGCGTGTATATCTCTTGTTGCTTGAGAAATAACATACTTGGCTCCTAATTCTTTGAGTAAACTTGTAATTTCCAAACTACTTTGGAAATTTGTTCCAATACAAACAAAACAAATATCAAAATTAGCGACACCAAAACTTTGCAAAACATCTTCATTTGTACAGTCCCCTATTTTGATATTCGAAATCAATTTTGTTAGATCTTCTAAACGAGATTCATCTTTATCTACGATCATCACTTCATTTCCAAGTGAAATCATATTACTTGCTAGATGGTGACCAAAACGTCCCATTCCTATAATTAATACTGTTTTCATAACTCCTCCTACCCAATAGCTATTTTTTCTACTGGATTTTTACAATTTGAAATTTTCTTTTTTCTTGAAAGACTTAAAGCTAAAGTTAAACTTCCTACTCGACCACAATACATTAATAAAACAATCACAATTTTAGAAAGCATTGTCAGTTGTCTTGTAATCCCTGTTGAAATTCCTACTGTTCCAAGTGCTGAAAAGATTTCAAAAAAAACATCTTGCATTGGAAGTTGAGGTTGCATGTCAAAAAGTGCAATTGCACTTATAAAAATAAATATAAGATTTATTAAAAAAACGGAACATGCTTTTTTTATCGTTTTACTATCAAAACGACGATTAAAAGCATTGGCTTCACTTTTGTTGGTCATTGTAGCGTATACAAAAATAGTCAAAACTGCAAAAGTCGTTGTCTTAATACCTCCAGCTGTTGACCCAGGACTACCACCAACAAACATTAAAAACATCATTAATAAACTTGTTGAAGGTTTTAAATGAGAAACATCAACTGTATTAAAACCAGCTGTACGACAAGTCACAGATTGAAAAAATGAAGCTAAAATCATTTCTTCTTGAGACAAGGAAGAAAGTGAATTTTGACATTCAAATAAATAAAATAATACGGCTCCGCCAACAATTAAAATAATTGTCATTATTAAAACGATTTTTGTTTGTAAAAGATATTTTTTAAACTTAAACCCTTTTTCATAAATATCTTGCCAAACAATAAATCCTAGACCTCCTATAATAATCAATGCCATAATTGTTATATTAACAATTATATTAGAAGCATAAGGAGTTAATGAACCATAAGGTTCTATTGTTCCAAGTAAGTCAAATCCTGCATTACAAAAAGCAGAAATCGCATGAAAGATTCCTAAATAAATACCTTTTAATAAACCAAAATCTTCTATAAAAACAAGACTTAAAATAATTGCGCCAATTCCTTCAAATAAAAAAGTTCCTTTTATAATATGTTTAACAAGTTTGACCCCACCTGCTAATTTTAAAGAATTGACACTTTCTTCAATCAAACCTCTCTGTCTTAAACTAATTTTTTTCTTAAGATAAGTGGCTAGAAAAACCCCAATCGTAATAAAACCTAAACCACCAATTTGAATTAAAAGTAAAATCACGATTTGTCCAAACAATGTCCAATGTGTTGCTGTATCATAAACAACTAAACCTGTTACACAAGTGGCACTTGTCGCTGTAAAAAGCGCATCTAAAAAATCCGTATGATCACTAGAAACAGGTAACAAAAGTAAAAACGTTCCAACTAAAATAACAATTGCAAATCCTAATGCAATGATTTCAACATTTGTTCTTCTTTTGATCATATAAATGTTTTATTAACCTTTCTATGTCTTCTATTGTTTGTAACAATTCAATATTTTCTTGATATAATTCTTCATACTTTTGTTTTCCAATTAAAGAATAAACTTGGACATCTAACATATCTCTATGAATGCGATAATTCATTAATAAGTTATAATAATCATCTTCACAGCATAAAATGACATATTGATAACTTTGTTCAAAGTGATATATTTCTTGTTTTGGTATACATTTGATTGTATCATTTTCATATTTTTTTGCTATTTGATATTGATCATCATAAATGATAAGAATTGTTGGATATTCTATACTTTCTATAAGCTCATCAAAACAACTCATTTGTCTATATACCATAAACAAAACAATTATCAAAATAATCACTAATATAAAATTCACCATAATACTCCCCTCATTATTTCTATTATAAAATGGGAGGTATTAAGATAGTGTTAAGATACTTTGTATATACATTAATAAAACATAAATAAAAAGGATCAAGATAATTCTTGACCCTACCAATAATCTCGTTGTTGATCTGTAACTTCCAAAGTTTTTGTATTCACTAAATAAAAATCAACAAGACTTTGCGTGCTACTTTTTTTGATATACTTTTCTAAAACAATTTCATAATCTTCATCATTATTTTTATATTTATTAAATACAAGAGATAATGTATATTCATCATTTGTACTTACAACTGCATAAGGATAACCTTTAGCGTCATATTGATAATCAAAACAAGGGTTGTCTAATTTATTTTGTGCTATTAAAAGGTCATACACTTTTTCAAAATAAACTCTTTCTGGATCATTTTCTAAATCAGTCGTATCACTTTCTTGTGCTGTTGTTTCTTGATTTGCTTCCTCTGTTTGATTTTGTGACTCACTTTCATTTGTATCCTCATTACTTGTTTGAGAGTTAGACATTTCAAAAGGGTCTGGAGCAAAGTAAAATTTTAAATCTCGATCATTAGAAAGCTCATAGACTCTGATATCTTTTTGTTTTTCTAAAATATAAATAAAGTAATAATCCTTTTTATATTTAAAATAAAGCATATGATTATTGATTCTATGCAATTTCACTATTTTAGGTGAACTATTTTTTTCAAAATAAGCTTTATCATCTCCAATAGTTAAAGTATAGTGTGTTGAAATATACGTTTCTAAATAAGTTTGATTTTTAATTTTAGAAACGAATTTATCATTTTTAGCTTCATTTTCTAAAGAAATTACTTCTATTTTTTGATTTTCTAAAATATAGAGCACACTTTGATAATTTCCCACTTCTGCCTTATTTGAAACATTCGTTATTTGTCTTTCAAATTTTCCATAACCTTTTTTATACCGACTATAAAGTGTAAGCTTTTGATTTTGTCGTGTATAAGCCATGTCATTATCTAAACGATGAATATCATTACCCATAATAAAAGGTAAGGCAATATAAAGTACAATCAATAATAAACTCACATAAAGACCTATCCCTTTTTTAAACCTCTTCGCTACAAAAAAGATAAGAGCGACTCCTAGTATAATACTTGTTATTTGAATAATAGGTACAAGAATCGTTGAAAGTGAAATCATTTCAACATGATTTATATAACTATAAATACTCCCTAATACAAGATTACCTAAACTTAATGAGAAAAATACAAAAAGAAGTGCAAAACAGCTAACAAATAATCTCTGTTTTTTTCCATTAATTGGTTTTTTATTCTTCACAAATTGATTTAAATAATCATAAAGATTTTCATTTTTTTCTATCACAATAGAATAATCTATAAAATTCAAAGTTATAGTTTCTTTTGAAAGAACATAATTTTCTAGATCTTTCATTTCAATGAATAGATTGTTATAAAAGAAACGATTATTTTCATCAATATAAACAAGATCATAACCTAATATCTTTTTCTTTCTTCTAAAATTTAAATTAATAATTGCCATAGAAGTCACAAAAAGAATAATCCATACATAATCAAAACCATATAAAATACTTTCTAAAGCAAAAACTAATAATAAGACATATAAAGATAAAACAACTAATTGTTTATAAAATTGTTGTTTGATTATATTTTGATATTCAAATTCTCTAATATGTAATTCCAAGTAAATCGCCTCACTTTTACATACATTGATCACTTATTTTTATTTAAAAAGTTAACAATTGTTTGATAAACATCTTCATTATAAAAAATACTTCTTCCATGATCTGCATCATGAACTCTACCAAAGATTACATCATAGTGATATTCTTTAAGTTTTTCATATAGTTCTATACTTTGGGTAATAGGTACAACATGATCTTTATCTCCATGAAGAATGAGAAATGGTGGTAAAGACATATTTTCTTTTAAATAGGTCATTGGTGAAGCTTTTATTAAAAGTTCTATATCTAATGATCCTAAAAAATCAATTACGTTTCTTTCTTCATGCCAGTCATATTTACTATACCAATTACTAAATGTCATAAAATTTGTGACTCCATATAAATCAATGATTCCTTTAAAATTATACCTTTCTTGTAAAGCTACAAGTAAGGCAATATGTCCTCCTGAAGAATCTCCACTTAAAAATACATGTTTAAAATCAATAGGATAATTTTGATAGTTTTCTTTTAAATATTCAATCGCTTTTATAACATCATCTACTTGCGTTGGATATTTATATTCAGGAGCACCATGGTATTCAATAATTGCATACACATAACCTGCCTTGACAATCGGCATAAAATCAAAAATATGATCATTCATATCTTGTTTATACCATCCAGAACCTTGTACATGAATCACTAATGGATATTTTCTTTCTTCATCTAAAATCGTATTTGGAAATAAAAAACGAATCATACAACCTTTTTGATATTCTACATCTTTCATCCGGCATCTTAGATTTTCTTTATTTCCTTTAAGTTCTAAAGCACCATCTATATTGGATGTATATCGTGGAAATGTTTCATAACTATAATCTTTAACTTTCATAACAAACCTCTTTTATACTTTCTACAATTTTTTCAACAAGTTCTTTTGAAACAACATCATAATCATTTTCATGAGGCGAAGGTGCATAGGCATATGAAACTTCATGCGTTTTAGTTGTTGGATCATTGATCCAATCTTTACATGAACTATGTACTTGATAGATTCCTGTATCCTCCATCATCTTTCTAGCATTACTTGCATTTATACCACTTCCAGCCAATATTTCAATTTGATTACCATATTTGTTTTGTAAATCTTTAATTAATTCTTTTCCATCCATTGCCTTTGGTTTTAAACCACTAGTAAGAATACGATCCACACCTAAATGAATCAATAATTCAATTGAAGCATAGGGATCAGCTACACAATCAAATGCTCGATGAAAAACAACCTCTCCTTGATACTCTTTAATAATATCGATCATTTCTTTTGTTTGTTTTTCATTAATTGAACCATCTTGATTTAAACATCCAAAAGCAATCCCATCTGCCTTATTTTCAAGCATACAACGTGCATCTTCTTTCATAACTTCAAATTCAATATCGTTATAACAAAATCCTGCACCTCTTGGTCTTATCATTGTAATAATTTTTAAATTTGTATTCTTTTTTGTTAATTTCAAAGAAGCTATTGAAGGCGTTAAACCACCTAAATGAAGAGCACTATTTAACTCAATACGCTTTGCCCTTCCATAATAAGCATTTAAAGCATCTTCATAACTTCCACAACATATTTCAACTAATCGTTCCATAAACTTCTCCTTTAATTTTTCTTCTTTTATTATAGCCCATAAAAAAAGATCATCCTAGATGATCTTCTTAAAATTTTTCAAATAGTCTGTTATCTCATTAAAAGGCAGTGGCTTACTATAATAAAACCCTTGAATAAAGTCGCTTCCCATTTCTAATACTTTATGAAGTTCTTCTTCCGTTTCAATTCCTTCAATACACATATTGACCCCAACACTATGAGCCATGTCGATCATATGCTTTAATAATAAATTTTCATAATCATTACTTAAAGCATTCTTCATAAGTCCACGATCTACTTTAATACAATCTGGTTTTAAATTATATAAATAATGAAAGTTAGAATACCCTGTACCAAAGTCATCTAAAGCTAAAAGAATACTATTTTCTTTTAATTGATTACAAAAATTAACAAAAGAGCAATCTGATTCTATAAAGCCACTTTCTGTAAGTTCAATAACTAATCTATTTCGATCAACATTATATTTTTTCATTATACTTAAAACATCATTTAAAATAGCTGATTTTAAAACTTGCACATATGAAATATTAACATTTACTTTTAATTGAGATTGATATTTTTTTAATGATAAACATGCTTGAATTGCTTTTTCTAAAACCCATTTACCTACAGGAATAATAAGACCACTTTTTTCAAGTAATGGGATAAACTCCATTGGTGATATTTTTCCAAATTCATCGCATTTAAAACGTAGTAATGTTTCTAAGTGTGTTACTTCTTTTTTATTTACATCGACTATAGGTTGAAAATACACATCAAATCCTTCGTAATCATGATCAATAGATTGGTGTAAATATCTAATAATCGCTGATTCTCTTTGAAATTTTTGATAATCACAGTTATCAAAAATAGCATATGTATTTTTGCCACTTTCTTTTGCATTATTTAAAGAGAATTCTGTCCATTTCATAATTTCAATATAACTAGCTGTTGGATGACTATAAAAATCTAGGATTCCTGCTGAAAAAGTATAATAAATTTCATAGTTTGTAGACTCAATAAAATCAAGGGTTCTTTCTTGAATCTTTTTATAAAGATAAATTGCATCATCAACTGTCCCATTTGAATCAAATATAATAAATTCATCAGAAACAATATGATAAAGTTCTTGATACTCATTTAAAAGATCTTTGATATACTTTCCTGCTCGTTTAAGAATCTCATCTCCAAACTTTAATCCATAATTTTCATTAATATTCTTAAAATTATCAATTCCTAGTCTTAAAACAAAACCCTTTTCAAAATCATCATCAATTGGATAAATAAAATTTTTAAAACTTTCTTCTCCTAACAATCCACTTACATTATCAGCATACTGTTTTTTACCAATTTCATTAATACACCCAATTAAATATTTTACTTGATGATTTTCAATAATTACCTGTCCTCGACAATTGATCCAAACAGGTAAACTTTCATCATTTAGCCATCTATACTGCATATTGTGATAGGTCTTTTCTCCAGACAAAATCTTATTTAGATCCTCTACAACTAAATCATAATCTTTATAATAAACAATTTTTTTAAATTCTTTAACAGGATTTTTAAAATAAGCATTATCCATTTTAAATCTTACTGCAGCATGAGGGGAAATAAAATATTCATCATTTTCAACATCTAAAATATATAAATAATCATTTATACAATAATCTAAAGAAACAATAATATCTTTATATATTTCTATTTTTTCCTGAAAATTCATAATTATCCCACCTTATACATTATCCATCATTCTAATTTTAGTACCCCCCCCGATGATTTCAACACTTTTCGACTTTTTTCTTACATTTTATTAACATTCTTAATTGACCATCTGAAACAGTTGGTGATTAGGTGTAAAGTTTTGTACATGTAAAAGGGGGCTGTAAAGAAACCTAATCTTTTGGATTAGGCATTCTTTATAGCTTTTTTTA
>NZ_JAJDKA010000056.1:0-19695 GCF_020589945.1 Faecalibacillus sp. MSK20_93
GAGAAGCGTTTCCCTGCGGATTGTCTTTCTGTGTTTCCATATCAATCTTGAAAAGCTCAATCAAAGTGTCCGTTACTTTTGGCGTATCTGATACTTTCAAGGTTGCTGTCTTTCCAGCTTCAACCTTTAAGGAATATACAGTTTTATCCACTTTATATCCTGCTGGTGCGGATACTTCCTTGATATAAACTGTGCCAGCCGTTACCTCTACAACATTCGTATTTCCATTTTCATCAGTCGTAAGGGTGGCAAGCTGTTTCGTGCAGTCCTTATCAGCAAAGACACCGTATGTCGCACCAGCGATAGAGTAATTCCCGTTACCGTCTGTAATGCTGGTATTACTGGAAACCTTTTGCAGTTTCGCATTTCCAACATTCAGCTTCGCCCAGAATTGTCCTAATTCCTGCCCCTCGCCAGAGTAGATGTAACCGCCACATTCATAGCGTCCTTTATTTTCTTTGACAAAGGCTCTTGCACCAGAGAAAACTTCGTCCTGCGTTGCCTTTGGAATTTCATCATAAGAAGCTCGCACGTTATCACATTGCCAGCCAAGATGTACGCTCAATCTCTGCCAGACTACAAGCTGTCTTAAAAGGTAAGCGTGATTTTTGCTTATTCCGCTGTGGTTGTCTGTGTACTGTTTTACATATTCGATAGATAAGGCAACGTCGCTTATCTGGTCGGCACTCATGCGTGAGCTTGCGTCAGTTCTGGTTTTGTAACCATTCTTAAAATCTGTGTTAATGTCTATACAGTAAGCGTCCTCGCCCTCGACGGTCAAATGTCCCTCATTAAAGGTAGAACCAATCGAACCGTCATTCATTACTTTTTCAACGATACCGACACGCTCTTTTGACTCCGTCCAGTATTGCTTACTTTCTGCATGAACGGGTGTAGTCGGTAAAGCAGTAACGACAGTTGCAAGAGCTAAGAAGCCCGTACACAATCGTTTCCATGTCTTTTTCATAAATCTAATGCTCCTTTCTGTAATCATCACAATTTAAAAACGCCACTTGTGAAGTACAAATGACGTTTTAGGTGTGATAATGACTTTTCTTTATCTTTCTTATTTTTAATTTTTCCTTTATTTATGCGGTTTTTCCGCTTTGTCTATATAAGCATGTACCGAATGGAGCAGGAAAAACTACTTTTTTAAGTATTTTATGTGGACTTATTAAAAATGATAGTGGAACAATTGAAATTGATGAAGTTAAGTTTTTAAGTGATGATTTTTATCATGTCTTTGGATATGTTCCTCAATCTCCTGCTTTATATGTTGATCTTACTTGTAATGAATTTCTTGAATATATTTGTGCACTTAAATCAATTGATAAAAACCAAATAGATCATACTTTAAAATTAGTTAATTTATATGATCAAAAATATATTAAGATTAAAAAATTATCTGGAGGAATGAAGCAACGTTTATCTATTGCTCAGGCAATCATAAATGACCCTCAAATTTTATTATTAGATGAACCTACAACAGGTTTAGACCCTATTGAAAGATTAAGACTTAAAAATCTCTTAAGAAATCTTTCAAAAGATAAAATTATTATTATTTCTACTCATATTATTCAAGATATGGATCATCTAGCTAAATCTCTTATATTCTTTAAAAACGGACAATTATTAGATTTTAAAAGTCCACAAGAATTAATATTATCATTAAAACAATTCTTTTATGAAACGATTGTTTCAAAAAAAGATCTACAAAAATATATAGAAACATATCATGTTTCTTCTATTGTACCTATTAACGATGATTATAAAATTAAGTTTTTTTCTCATAAAGATGAATTATTCCCACATTGTAAAGAAATAAATTTAGAAGATATTTATCTTTATTATTATGGTGATGTTTATGATAAAAGGTGAATTATATAAGTTATTACGTTCTAAATCAGTTAAAGTCCTATTTATTCTTTTATTTATCTTAAACAGTTTACAAATCATATATGTCAATTATCAAAATATATATGGAGATATTAATACAGGAAAAAGAAAAATATTAAAAATAATTGAAGGCCCTATTTCTCAACAAAAATATGATTGGCTTGTTAATTATCATAATACGATGTTAGAACAAGTAAATAATGGTAACTATAATACCAAAAACAAGTCTAAAAATACTTTTTCAGGTTATGTTTTCGGTGATGAACAGATAAGTAATAATTTATTAGAAGATTATGAATATACAATCAATTATCATTCTTCAATTAAAAATAAAATCACTATTCTAGATGAAAATATTAAAAAAACTCAAAATAGTAAATGGAAAAAAGAAAATATAATGCTTAAAAAAAGATTAAAAAATAGAAATCTTAGCTACTACTATGATTATACCTTAATCAATAATTTTATGAATCAAGATTTTCAATATCTATTATCCCTTATATTTTGCATTATCTTAGTAATCAAATTATTCATCTATGAAAAACAAAAACAAACAGATTTATATTTTTATATTTCTAGAAAACAAATAAAGAAAATATTTATATCAAAGATATTAATGATCTTGTTATTTACGTTTATTTCTTCTTTATTATTGTTAATAGAAAGTTATCTTATTTATTATTTTTTAGGAATGAAAAATGGTTTATTTCAACCACTTTATGCATTATCTCATTTTATGTATGAACCCTATAATATTTCTATATTCTTTTATATTGTTTGTAATTATTTTTTTCGTTTAGTTGGGTGTTTATCTTTCTCTTATTTATTTTTATTTCTTTGTCATTTTTTAAATAAGGAGTATAAAGGATTTTTTATTGCTATATTGATTATTTATATTTCAATTCAGTTATATAACAACAATCTATTAAGTATTATTAGTTTTTCATCTTTAAATGATTCTATATATAATCAAAGGATTTTTATGAGTTCCTTATTATTTTCATTTATCATTTTAAATTTAAATTTTTTTACCTATTTTCTATTTAAGAGGAGATATTATGTATCAATTAATTAAATTATATTTTCGTTTATTTTTTAAAAATAATAAAGGTTTACTCATTATTCTTATTTTACTTTTTACGTCTTTCTCAACTTTATATATAAATCTACATCAAACAAAAATAAACCGTGATACTACTACACAAATTTATGATCAATATATAGATAAATACTCTGGTATTCCAAATAATTCAAAAGAAAAACAAATTCTAAAAGAATTAGATTCTTATGAGAATAATGAAGATATTTTAAAAGAATATCAAAATCATCAAATTACTCAAAAAGAATATCTAAAAAAACAAAGAAAAAATAATTCTAATATTTTAAAAAAAGATGCATTAAATTCTTTCTACTTATATTATTTAAAAATTAAAAATACTCAAAATAAGGAAATAGCTAATACAAAGTATACTGATTGTTTAAATTTTAACAATCTAGATTTTATTATCATTCTCTTTCTTTTCTTTCTTATTTATAGTATCTATTTAAAAGAAATAGATGATCATATATGGATTTATGAAAAAACAACATCTAATGGTATTAAGAATGCTAAAAAGAGTAAAATATTTGTATTTAGTTGTATATGGGGATTATTTTTAATTTTAATGACTATTGGTAAAATACTTATTTTTAAACATTTTTCTAGATTAGATTTTTCAATAATTAATATTCCTTGGTGTTCAAAAAATTGTCCAAATATTTCATTAATAACATTTATATGCTTTTGTACATTTCTTTACTATATAGCGAGTTATCTTTTATGTGGTCTAAGTATTTTACTAAAAAAATTTATTCATTCTAATATCTTTATTTTGCTTGTACTTTTTATTTTCGTCTATATTCCTTTAGCTTTCTTAGGAAATAGTATACATATTCTTTATTTTCCTTTTATTAGTTTTCTTGTTCCTGGTCGCTATTTTGCAGGTTATGGTGAAAAAATGTTAGGCATAGATTTTCATATAGTAATTATTGAATTGATTATTATCTTTATATTCTTTCTTCTTTCTTTTTTTAAAGGAAAAAGAAAGAACTTGATTTTTCTTTCTTTATTAATATTAATAACTGGTTGTTCAAATAATCAAAATAATTCATCTAGTTTTCAATACAATAGTTATCATGAACTTAACTTTGCGGAAAATAAAGAATATTATTATTTTTCTAATAAGATAATAGATAAAAATGATTGGAAAGAGTATTCTTTAGTAAGAAATCTTTACGAATCTAGTAATAATTTAATTAATGTATTTCCTCAAAAAGATGGTTTTTTTTATACTATTGACGATGATGAAAGTGAATATTTATATCTCTTTAATAATGATTTTCAAGATGTTAAATTAAAAAAGTTATCTTCTTTACAGAAGAATTTTATGAATATAGAACAACAACATATCCCTATTTCAGATAAGAATATATTAGGTATTATTGGTAACAAGAATAGATATTATATTATTTATAGTGACAAAATAACTAATCAAAATAATAAAGTTGTTTATAAAGGAAAATTAACAAACCGTTATTCTATTTATCATCAATATCTTTATTTTCTACAAGATGATTATACAATCATTAAAATATCTCTAGATACATTTAAAAAAGAAAAATTAGATACTCCATTATGTGATTATTTCTATATAAAAAATAATCATCTCTATTTACACAATATTCAAGATGATAAGTTATATTGTGGTAATCAAATTCTATTTAATGAACAAATTGAAAATAGTGATATATATAAAGATAAACTATATTACACCCGAAATGATGGTTTATTTATGTATGATTTTACTTATAAAGAAAGTACTTTATTAACAAAAGAAAAAGTATATTCATTAAAAATATCAATAGATGGAAAATATTTATCTTATATAACAGATAGCACTAAAAAAAATAAAGAAATTAAAATAATCATTAAAGATTTAAAAAAGAATAAAATAGTATATGTTAGAGATGCATAAAAGTCATGGATAAACCATGACTTTTTAAATAATATAGTCTGTATCTCCTCGATATCTTGCTAGAAACTGTTGTGTTCTTGGCATTTGAGGATGATCAAATATTTGTTTAGCTGTGCCACTTTCAACAATTTGTCCTTGATCCATAAAAATCACTTTATCTGATATTTGATGTGCAAAAGACATTTCATGAGTCACAATAATCATTGTAATGTTTTCATCAGCGACGCTTTTAATAACTTTTAAAACTTCTTGTACAAGTTCTGGATCTAAAGCACTTGTTGGTTCATCAAAGAGAATAACTTGTGGATTTAACGCTAATGCTCTAGCAATAGCCACACGTTGTTGTTGTCCTCCTGATAGTTGAGTTGGATAACGATCTTCTTTATCTGATAAACCAACTTTTTTGAGTTGTTCTCTAGCAATGACAAGTGCTTTTTCTTTTGTCATTTTTTTTACAACCGTTAAAGGTGTTGTAATATTTTCAATAATTGTTTTATTTGCAAATAAATTGTATTCTTGGAAAACCATAGCTGTGACTTTTCTTAAAGCAAGCTCTTCTTTAGTTATATGAGTAGCATCATATCCAACTTCACCTATTTTTACTTTTCCTTTTTCAGGAACTTCTAAAAGGTTTAAACATCTAAGTAAAGTTGATTTTCCTGATCCTGAAGGTCCAATAATTGAAACAGTTTCTCCTTTTTCTATTGAAAAAGAGATTCCTTTTAAAACTTCTTGTTGTTTAAATGTTTTATGTAAATCTTTTACTTCAATCATGGTTACACCTCACTTATTTGTAGACGTCTTTCAATAAAATGTTGTACATACGTTAAAATTGTACTAAATGCTAAATAGATAATAGCAACTTCAATATAAAGAACTAATGGTTCATATGTATTGGCAACAATACGTTGAGCTGCCATAAACATTTCAGCAACTGTAATATTAGCAGCAAGTGATGTATCTTTTACTAAAGCAATTAAAGAGTTGAATAATGGTGGAATCGCAATCTTTAAAGCTTGTGGTAAAATAATATGATACATACTTTGGAAGTATGTCATACCTACCGAATAGCAGGCTTCTAATTGTCTTTTATCAACAGATAAAATAGCTCCTCTTACCGTTTCACTACTATAAGCTCCTACATTTAAAGAAAAAGTTATAATGGCTGCAGGAAATGCTTCTAAGACAATGCCTACACTTGGTAATCCATAATAGATAATAAAGAGTTGTACAAGTAATGGTGTTCCTCTAAAAATCCATACATAAAATTGAATAATTTGTGATAATACTTTTATTTTTTTAACTCTTATTAAGGCTGTCACAATAGCTATTAATAATCCAATAGCAAAAGAAATCAAGGTAATAGGTATTGTATAAACAAGACCTGGTATCAGTAATTTAGTAAATGAACTCGTAATTATTTCGATAACTCTTGAACTCATTTATGTGATACATCCGTTTTAAAATATTTATTACTAATTTCAGCTAATTTACCTGATTTCTTTAATGATTTTAATGCTTTATCAACATTCTTCTTTAAATCATCTTGTCCTTTATTAAAGATAAATGCTTGTTCACTCACTTCTTTACCTTGTGCTGCAATTTTTAAATCAGTACCTGGTTTTTTATTCACTAAATCATAATAAGCTAAAGTATCATTAACAGTACCATCAACACGTCCTTGTTCTACTAAGCTTACATTTTCATTCCAATCATTTGTCGCAACAATTTCACCTTTATATTTTTCTACAATTTTTGAAAAGTTACTACTTCCTGTTTGTGAAAATTTACGTCCTTTGATATCACTCATTTTAGTGATTTCTGTATTATCTTTTTTAGTGATAATTGCTGGATAAGAATATGTATGTGGAATTGAAAAATCATATTTTTTCTTTCTTTCAGCTGTAATAGCCACTTGGTTAGTTACTAAATCATATTTATCTGAATCAAGTCCTGCAATTAAACTATCCCATTTAACTTCTACAAATTTAACTTTGACCCCTAATTCTTTAGCAAGTGCTCTTGATACTTCAACATCATAACCTACTAAATTATCATTATCATCATGATAAGAGAAAGGAGCAAATGTTCCTTCTGTTCCAATCACGATTTCTTTCTTTTCTTTAATTTTATCCCATGTATTTTCTTGTTTAGATGATGCACATCCTGTTGTTACAGTTGCTAGTAAGGTAAGTGCAAGTAATCGAATCCCTAATTTTTTCATTGTTTTTCCCCTTTTATAATAGATGATATTCATGTTCCCATTTACTGTTTACAAAATAATCAGCTGCTTTTTTAGCTGCTTCTAAATCCATAAATGTGTAATTTCCACATTCTTCTTCCTTAGCTCCAGGAATTTCTTGATTCCATGAAGCAATTTGTGTGTAAACATCTTTAACGACTTCTTTAATCACTTCTAAGTCTAAATCTCTTACAATTAAATAAAAGCCTGTCATACAGCCCATTGGTCCAAAATAAATCACTTGATCTTTATATTTTCCATTTCTAAGTAATGTTGCTCCAATATGTTCAATTGTATGTGCTGCTTCTGGTTTTAAAGCGGGCTCAACATTTGGTTGTGTCATACGAATATCATATGTAATCAAATTCCCATCAATTCTTGATACATAGACTCCTTTTGTAAGTTTACGATGATCAACACTAAAACTTGTAATTCTTTCCATTTTTTATTCCCCCAATTTTATTTTGTACCAATTTATTTATTTCATATAGAATTAGTATGATATAAGAATATAACATTCCCTTATAAGTGTCAAGAAAAAAAGGGCTCATGCCCTTAGACTGTAAGTACATAGGTTTGATCATTGATGATCGTTGTTTGTAAATCTATCCCATATATCTTTTTTATAACTTCTTGATTCATAATATCTTTTGCTTTTCCTTCAACAATAATTTGACCTTGTTTCATACCAATGATATGATCTGAATATTGAATCGCTTGATTGATATCATGTAAAACCATAATAATCGTTATTTTATATTTTTGATTGATTTCTTTAAGTAATCTTAAGAGTTCTAATTGATATCTTATATCTAAATAAGTTGTCGGTTCATCTAATAAAAGATAAGGTGTTTTTTGGGCTAAAGCCATAGCAATCCAAACACGTTGTTGTTGTCCACCTGATAAGTTTTTTAATGTTCTGTTTTTGTATTCTTTTAATTTAGTTACTTCTAAAGCCCAATCTATGATTTCATAATCTTCTTGGGATAATTTTTGTGAATAATGGAGGTAAGGTAATCTTCCATAGCCTACAATTGTTTTTACGTCTTGATCACCATTAATTTGATTTTTTTGGTGAACAACAGCAACCTTTTGTGCAAATTCTTTTATTTTATAATTTTGTATATCTTGTTGATTAATTTCTATAAAGCCTGTTTGTGGTTTATAGATACGACTTAATAACATAAGTAAAGTCGATTTACCACTTCCATTCGATCCAATAATTGTCGTTATTTGGTTTTCTTTAAATTCTATATTTAAATCTTTAATAAATGATTTTTGATTATAACTAAATGATAGATTTTTAACTTTCATGCATAGAACTCCTTTTTAATAAGATAATAAATAATGGACCACCAATAATAGCCATTAAAATAGCAGGTGTTATTTCATAAGGAGCAATAATGACTCGCCCTAGGGTATCAGCTATTAAAAGAACAAGAGCTCCCAATAAGCCACTTGTCGGTAATAAATAACTATGCTTATTACCTACAAATAAACGTGCAAGATGAGGAATCAATAAACCTACAAAACTTAACACACCTGCGATTGCTACTGAAACACTACATAAAATAACTGCTAATAAAGAAATAATAAATCGATAAAGATTAACATTAATTCCTAATGATAATAATGTACGATCTTCTAATCCTAATAAATCACAAGCTTTTGTTAAAAATGATAAAATCACTAAAACTGGTAAAATATAAACCATCAATAATTGAACATCATTCCAGGTATATAAAATAACAGAACCTACCGATGATGAAATAGATGAAGAAATACTTTCAATAAATGAAATGATTGCTGTCAAGGTATAATGAATTGCAACACCGACAAGAATAATTCTTGTCGTCTTTAAACCTGATTTCCAAGATAAACTATAAATCAATATAAATGTTATTAATCCTCCTAAACATGTTAACAATGGTTTGATGGTATATAAATCAGGTAAAAAGATACCTACTAATAAACTAACTAATTGTGCTCCTGCACTGATTCCAATAATACCTGGATCTGCTAAAGGATTCTTTAGTACTACTTGAAATAATAAACCTGCTAAAGCAAGTGCACATCCTACAAGCATAGTAACAATGACACGAGGAAAACGTATTTGATAGATACTTGCAACATCTTTGTTATATTCTACAAAGAGTCCTTTTAATAATTGAATAAATGAGACTTTGATCGTTCCTGTATTAATTGCTATAAAGAATGAAATACATAATAAGATAAATAAAGATAATATAAACAATAAGGGATGCTTTTTAATTGTTTTCATATAAAATTCCTTCTAATGTTTCTAATCCTTTTTGATAATTAAAATTAGCACTCATTCCAAAATATTCATTATTTAAATCATATACTTTATTATTCTTAACAGCATCAAATTGTTGCCAAGTTTGATTATTCGAAAACTCTTGTTGAAAATACTCCATAACTTGTTTTGGCATGGCATGAGATGTTCTTAAAATAATATCAGGATTTTGTTTTAACATATCTTCTACACTGACATTAACAAAATCTTTTCCTTCTCCATCACCATAAATATTTGTTCCACCTGCTAATCTTACTAAATCTCCAACATAACTTGATTCAGTTGCTACAACATAACTTCCTCCTGGAAGTCCCATTAAGATTAAAACACGTGGACTCACATTATTTTGATATTTTTCTCTAAAAGAAACCATATAGTCAACATACTCATCAACAAGCTTTTTAGCTTGTTTTTCTTTATTAAATAATTTTCCTAATTCTTCAATACTCTTATACATTCCCGATAAGTTTTTAAGATTTAAAAAACTTGAACTGATTTTGATTTTTTCATATTTACTTGAAAGATCACTTTCTAATGAATTAGGACTTAAAATTAAATCAGGTTTCAATGTAGATATTTTTTCCATATCTGGTGTCATTGCATTACCAATCTTTGTTGTTTTTTGATATTTTTTAGGAACTGTATAACTATCACTTTGAGGAATTCCTACAACTTGTTTAGCTGGTATATTTAATTGATCTAAAATTTCTGTAACAGCAATAGAAGTAGCAGCAACTGTAATTTCTTGATCACTTGTTACTTCTTGATTTTGATTGACACATCCTGTTAATAAAGATATTAAACAGATAAATACTAAACTACTTTTTAATTTTTTTAACATAGAATATTCCTCCTAAAATAAATACGATACATATTCCTACAATAAGTAATGTATTATCTTTTTTGGTTGTACTTTCCTTCGTTGTTTGTTTTAAATTTTTAACTGTTAGTTTTAATTTTTTATCGACTTTTCCTTTTGAATTAATAATGTGATTACTTAATCCTGTCGCATTTTCCATAAGTGATTCTTTTGTAATTGTTCCTACTATTGCTTGTTGAATTTCAGTAGTTTCTGGTGTTTGTGTTTCCTCAGTTGTTTTTTCTTGAGTTGTTTGATTTGTTGTTGATTTAGATGTATTTGTTTGTGTATTTTGACTTGTTGAGGTTTCTGTATTTTGAGGAATCATTTGACTGTTATAAATTCCTGTTCCTGCTATTGCCGAGGAAATATTAGGTTTAATAAAAAACTGTACATCTCTTCCCATTGGATTTACATACATAATAGGACTTATATAAAGTTCCAAAGAACTGACTTGTAATCTATAATGATTAACAGTATCTCCATTAGCACTACTACTTCCAGTTTTAGTTGCTGAAACTGAACTCATTGATCCACTTGATGTCATCACTTTAAATCGTACATTGCTGACATTAGAAGCTAACCCTAAACCAACAGTGATATAATACTTTCCATTAATTTGTTCAACCAATAATTGACTTTCGACAATATTACTTACCATACTTTCACCTAAAGCAATATTTTCTCCTCCGTCTTCTGTTTTACCGGTAAGAGGATTGGTATAACTTGTAGAACGACTAACAAGATATGCCCCATCATTTAAAGCACTAACTGGTGAAATAAACATGAATAGCATCATTAAAATGATATTTATTTGTAATATTTTTTTCATAGTTCCTCCATAAAAACATGAGGCATTTTTATGCCTCATGTTTCTTTCTTAAAATAAATCCAATCATTGTTATAGAAATAATAAATAATGTCATGAATAACTGAATAGATGTTTGATCACCTGTTTTAACTGATTGATTTTCATTTGTTTGATTCTCTTTATTTGCTGTTTGATCTTTATTTGTATTTTCTTGTTGATCATCTTTTTTAGTATTTGGTTCTAATTCTGTTTTATCTGAAACATATGTTAAAGTAGTATAATCAATTTTTAATCTTGCTGCTAAATCCATATTTCCCATCATAGCAACATGTGGATTCATCATGACATTGATATATTCATTTTCATGAGGTAATTCAAAGGCCCATAATGTTGGATTCCCTTGTGCATCTTTTTCAATGATTGTAGCACCATGATTTTTATAATCTTCTTGTTCACTTCCAATATAGAATTCTTGTAAACTTGCTTTAATACTTCCAAATGACATTTCTTTTGTTGAAAGATACATTGTTGCTTTACCATCTTTAACAATAATGTTTGCTTTTGAATCGATAGCAGAAGCTGCCATTGATTCTTTATCACTTGTAGCATTCCATAAAGCAACATCTACACTATATGTTCCATCTTTTGTAAAACGAGAAGTATTTTCTTCATCTTTTTTATCTTCATCATCTTTTGGTGTTTCTGGTGTAGGATCAACTTTTGTTAGACCATCTAATTTTAATTGTAATCTTGCAATAGCACCTCTTGAGCTTCCACCATAATAAAACTTAACATTTGTAAGTTCTTTATTTTCATCTAATTTGAATTGTACTTTTTTTGGATGTCCATCTTCTTCCTCAATAACAGTTGCTTCTTTATATGTTCCATCTTTTAATTGATATTCCATTTTATCAACAGAAGCAGTTTGTCCATACATTGTCATTTCTTTTAATTTTAAAGTAACAACAACTTCATTGTTTTGAACAGTGATTTGTGCTGATTCAACAGCTTGTGCTGCCATTGATTGATCATCACTATTTTCTTTTAAAACATTTACAGGAACGTCATATGTACCATCTTCTAAAACATATTCTTTTTGTAATTCTTTTGCATTATCTAAATCTAATGTTAAAGTTACATTTGTTGGATAATCCTTTCCTTGTCCCATAAAATAATTCATAAAATCAACTGTAATTGATAAAACTGTTGAATTATTTTCATCTAATTGAGGTAATTCAAAAGAAATTTTTTCTGGTACTTCTACTTCTAATGTTTCTCCACCCATTCCTTGTGTAGACTTTTCTACTTTTGTTGAAAGAGTTGTTCCATTAGCAATTGTTAAAACATTTGCATAATATTCTGATCCCATGTTAATAATCATATTTTGTAATGTAGCAACTGCTTGCATTGTACCATCTTGATCAACAGTTACTTCTAATGTATCACCAAAGGCACCAGCAAAGGCTTTTTTTACTACTGGCATTGGTGCACTACTTGTTAAACTTTTTATAGGAATTTGATAAGTTCCTACTTTTGATAAATCACTATTTAATGCGTTGACTGCATTTAATGATGTCAGTTGTAATCCTAAAGCCATCATTAAAGCAAGTGTTATCTTTAATATTTTGTTCATTTTTTCCTCCTATAAAGTTAGTCTTTGCTAACTAAAGAGAGTTTAACATGCCTCTTTTATTTTTCAATGTCTAATTTTGTTTCATATCTGTAACAAAATGAGTATTTTTAGTCTTATTATCATGATTTTATCTCAATTTATAAATGTTTTACACGTGAAACAAAAAAGCCTTCCATCAAAGGAAGACTTTTATTTTTTATATTATTTTTCGAAATCAAATTCTTGGAAAACATCACTTACTGGTAAATTATTTTCAATACTTTCAATTGTTTTAGCAAGTAAGGATGCTACTGAAACAACTTTTAATTTATCGAAATGTTTTTCTTTAGGTAAAATAATTGTATCTGTAACAACGACTTCTTTAGCTGAACAGTTTTTCAATCTTTCAACAGCTGGTCCTGAGAATACTGGGTGTGTACAAGCAACGAAAACATTTTTTGCACCTTTTTCAAGTAACATATCAATACCTGCTACAATAGTTCCACCTGTATCGATCATATCATCAATCATGACACAGTTTTTACCTTCAACATCACCTAAAACACCCATGATTTCAGCAACGTTAGGTTTTGGTCTTCTTTTATCGATGATAGCTACTGGACAATCTAAAGCAACTGCCATTTTACGAGCACGAGTTGCTCCACCATGGTCTGGAGAAACAACACAAATATCATCTAAGTTTTTATTTTTGAAATAATTACAGATTAATGGTAATGCTTGCATATCATCTACAGGAATATTGAAGAATCCTTGAATTTGTGCAGCATGTAAATCAATTGTTACAACACGATTAACGCCAGCAGTTGTTAATAAATCAGCAACTAATTTAGATGTAATTGGTTGTCTAGGTTTTGCTTTTCTATCTTGTCTAGCATATCCAAAGTATGGCATGATAGCTGTAATTTCTCCAGCTGATGCTCTTTTTAAGGCGTCTGCTAAAACTAAGATTTCCATTAAGTTTTCAGTAACAGGATTAGATGTTGATTGGACAATGAAAACATCTTTTCCACGAACTGATTCATCAATTTCAACTAAGATTTCTCCATCAGCGAAATGGTGAACTTTTGATTTTCCCATTTCACAACCTAAATTATCACAAATGTCTTGTGCTAATTCTACTGATGATGATAAAGCAAATACTGTAATTTTGTTTTTCATTTTTTCTTTTACCCCTATTTTCCTATTTTATTTCTTTTTTCTTCTAATACTTTACTATAACCTTCTTTGTTCACTTGTCTACTTCTAGCAATTGCAAAAGCATCTTCATGAACTTCATCTGTAATTGTTGATCCAGCAGCAATAAATGCATTTTTACCAACAGTTACAGGAGCAACTAAATTAGAATTGCAGCCAACGAAAACATTGTCTTCAATTACTGTTTGGAATTTATTTTTTCCATCATAGTTGCTTGTAATAGTACCACAGCCAATATTTACGTTTTCACCAACTGTCGCATCTCCAATATAGCTTAAGTGCGCAGCTTTACTTCCTTTACCAAAAGTTGCTTTTTTCATTTCCACAAAGTTACCCATGTGGACATTTTCTAAGATATGACAATGATTTCTAAGTCTTGCATATGGCCCGATATCAACACCGTTTTCAATAATCGAATCAGCAATAACAGAGAATTTAATTTCTACGTTATCTTTGATTTCTACATTATCAAATTCACAATAAGGTCCAATATGGCATCCATTACCAATCACTGTTTTTCCTTTAATAATACATCCTGGTTCAATTGTTGTATCATGACCAATCACTACATCTCTACCAATATAAGTATTTGTCATATCTACAATATTTACACCATCTAATAGATGCTTTTTATTAATACGATATTGTAATTGTTTTGTTGCTTCTTGTAATTCAAACTTATCATTAATTCCACCAACTTCTGATAAGTCATCAATTTTATAACCACCAACATTTAAGTTTTGATGATTCATAATTTCAATTACATCTGTAATATAGTATTCATTTTGAGCATTGTTATTTGTTACTGATTCTAATGCTTTAAATAAAGCAGCATTATCAAAACAATATTCTCCAACATTCATTTCAGAAATATTTCTTTGTTCATCTGTACAATCTTTATACTCAACAATACCTTTAACTTGATCATTTTCTCTAATAATACGACCAAATTTCTTATTTAAGTCACAATCACATGTCATGACTGTTCCTTTCATTTGATGTTCATTATGATATTGAATTAACCCTTGTAATGTTTCTTTAGTAATTAATGGTGCATCACCATTTAAAACAATAGTTGTTCCTTCTTTATCTCCTAAAACATCTTTTGCTTGCATCAATGCATGTCCAGTTCCTAATTGTTCTTTTTGCATTACGAACTCAACACCATCAACAAGTTTCATGACTTCTTCAGCTTTATGTCCAACAATAACATAAATACCATCAACACCTAAACCTTTTAATTCATCAACGATATGACAAACCATCGGTTTATATAAAACTTCATGTACTACTTTAGGCTTGTCGGATTTCATTCTTGTACCTTTTCCGGCAGCCATTACTACTGCGTAAGTTTTCATCGTCACACCCCTCTACGACGTCATTCTAACAAAATATAACTCATAATTAAAGATGAATAAGACAATTTATTGCAAATTCCTACATCTTTTCAAAAAAAGAAAATCTTATCACAGATTTTCTTCCTTGTTTAAAATTTTCGATTTTCTAACAAAAAAATAACGTTTTCTAAAGAATTCATATCCTTTATTCATAATTTCTTGATTTCTAGTAATACCAAATACACATGAACCACTTCCTGACATTAAAGCTCCATCAAAACCTAACTTCATCATTTCTTTTTTGATTTCTTTAATTTGTGGCACCATTTTAATAGAAGGAAGTTCTAATGTATTTTGTAGATTATCAATAACTGCTTGATAATCATTCATTTCAATTCCTTTTTTCATCTTTCTGCAATCTTGATGTTTTACTTTAGATAAATCTAATGAAGTAAATGCTTTTTGAGTTGAAACACCTTTTTTAGGTTTTACAAGTAATAAATAAGCTTCAAAAGGTTCATCAATAAATTGTAGTTTTTCACCAACACCTTCAACAAAAGCTGTTTTTTCATAAATACAAAATGGAATATCTGCTCCTACTTCTTTTCCTAAAGCAGCCATTTCTTCATAAGATAAATTTAAATGAAATAATTTATTCATGGCTTTAATAACTGCTGCTCCATCAGCACTTCCACCAGCTAATCCTGCTTGCGTTGGAATATGCTTATAGACAAAGATCTTAACACCTTTTTTTAATCCGTATCTTTCTTGCATCAATTGTGCAACTTTATACATAATATTTCTTTGATTGGTAGGAACGATCTTACTATTTGACTCAATTTCAATTCCTTCATCAATGACATTAATATAAATGAGATCATGTAAAGTAATAGGTGCCATGATCATTTCTAAATCATGATATCCATCTTCTCTTTTTCTTACAACATCTAACGCTAAATTTACTTTTGCATATGCTCTTACTTTCATTTTTCATTACCTCGGATACAAATTTCTGGCAACCCCTCTTGTATCAATTCCACCAACACCTAATTGTTTAAAAGAGGTTTTCTCTATAACTTTTTCTAAATCAACATACTCTTTAATATTTGTACTTGCGATTTGAGTTGTGATAATAACAGGATCTAACGCATGAATATTTTTTCTTGAAGGACTTGATGCAAAGTTAGCACCACTCGCTACTAGAAGTTCATAGTATGACTGACATGCTCCTGCAAAGATTACTAATGCATCTTTGTCGGGTTGATATTCTCTAGCCTTTTTGATTGCTTCTACAAAATCTAAACTGTGCAAATAATCTTGACTATTTCTTTTATGTCCATTTTTTTTCAAAGCATCATGTCCTGTAATGACTAAAAGATGTGGATTATGTTTTTTTAATAGGTTGGTTATTTTACTAGCAAACTCTTCTTCTTTAAAATAATAACCATATGCTCTAATACCATATTCTTGATATTTTTTCATACACATCTTTAAATAAGAAGGATCTCCATCTAAATGTAAAACACTTCCCTTTAAACATTTTTCTTGTGGTAAATGCACATCTTCTATTACTCTTTTCTCTTGAACAAGCTCTAAATCATCTATTTCACTATCCGCAATCAAACGATACTCTATTCCTCTTAAATAACAAATATTTTCTTGTATATCAATGACTTCAAAAATAATATCTTGATGATATTTTTTTCTACTTACAATATCACCTATCTTCATTCTATCACCATTATATAGTATGTTTATATAATGATTTTGTGATAACCTGATAATCTTCTAATGTAAGTTGTTCACATCTTAATTTTTGATCTATTTGATTTTCATTTAAAACATCTAATGCATTTTGATATTCTTGTTTTAAATTATTATAAATCGTTTTTCTTCTTTGTTTAAAAGCACTATTTAATACTTTATATAAATCTAAATTAGCTTCCTTATTAATTGTAATCTTTAAAATAGCACTATCAATATGAGGTGCAGGAATAAAAACATTTTGACTTACTGTAAACATATATTCAATTTTACCCATATCTTCAATCATATACATCAGTGGACTTTTATAATCGCTTGTATATTTTAAAGCCACTTCTTTTTGTACCATCACAACAATTTCATCAATAACTTTACTTTCAGTTAAAACCTTTTCAATAATTTGAGTTGTAATATAATAAGGCAAATTAGCTACTAAAATAACTTTTTCATACTTATCCTTTAAAGTCATTAAATCCTCTAAATTTACTTTTAAAAAATCTTCAAAAACAATCTCAATATTTTCCTGATTTAAAAACTCTTCATAGACTCCTTTAAAACGTGTATCTATTTCATAGCTTCTTACATATCCTGCATAACGTGCTAATACTTGAGTTAAAGCACCAATTCCAGGTCCTACTTCAATCACTGCACATTTTTCATTAACACTTGAACAACGAACGATTTTTTCTACGACATGAGGATCAATTAAAAAGTTTTGCCCATATTTCTTTTTAGGATATAAATCATATTTATCTAATATATATTGAGTTGTACTTTTAGTCGCTATATCCTTCATTCTCTAACTCCTTCTCTATCATTTCCCTGGAAATACCCACCATATTTAATCTTTTAAACAAAGTCTTTGCATTGCCATATCCTAAATGAAATAAATCATAAACCTTTAATCTTTTCTTTTTATCTCCAATAATATCTAATTCTAAAAACTCTTTCCAAGAAATACTTTCTTCTTGATTTGAAAATGTAACAACATTTTCAATTGCTTTCTTTACAGCTTCTTTATTTGCTTCAGCAATACCTAATTTCTTTCTACCAATAGCATCTTTTCTATCAACAAAAGCATGTTTACAATTTTGTACATATTTTTCTACTTGATTTCTAATCTTTAATCCTGGATAATCTGGATCTGTTAAGACAATAACTCCTCTTGTCTTACTAGCTTCTTTAATAAGTTCTAATGTTTTTTCATCTAATCCTAGTCCATGTGTTTCAATAGTATCAACATCATATAATTCTTTTAATAATTGACTATCTGTTTTTCCTTCAACAACTACTATTTCATTAATTCTTTTCATAACTTTACCATTTTAAATAAATCGTCTTCAATTGATCATTCGTGATATATTGAATATGATCTACCCCTTCTATTAAACGATAGGCATCTCCTTCTTTTGTTAATCTTTCTTTAGCATCATTATATACTTCATTTGAAAATTGCAAATAACATTCTCTTTGATTTTTATTTATTTTAGCTTTTAAAGTATTTAATTGATATAAATCAAAATACAACCCTTCTTCTTTAAAATAAGTATGTTTATCATTTTTAGTTATTTTATAATGATCATCTAAATCATACATTTGTTTCATTGTTTGACTATCAAACATCAAATAATTATTATTGATGATTTCCTCACCATCTAATACTAAATCACCCCAGGTTGCATCTATATAATAATAATCATTGTCATATTTTATCATATTTATTGCATGTTTGTCTCTTCTTCCTTTTATTGTTTTCCCTGTTAAAAATGTTGCTTTAAAATGCAATTGATTGAGTAGATATTGCATTGTTTTTGCATAACCACTACAAACTGATTGATGATTAATAAGAACACTGATTATTTCTTGGTTATATTTTGCTTGTTCATTATACTTACAATGAGTAATAACGTCATCATAAATATATTTTATTTTTTGATAGGATTTTAAATCTTGTGTATCCTCTTTTAGTTGTTTGACAATTTTCTTTATCCTTTTTTGATCTTTAAGAATTTCTTTTTCTTTCATACTATATTCAAAATTAAAAAGACCTTTTGTATTAAGGGACCATTCCTTAATATAAAATAACTCTGGATGATCCTTTAAAACTGCATTAACAATTTTACTTACTTTATCTATCTCTTTTTCTTTAATATAAATATTTTGTTTTCTTGTATAAGCAATATTATAAATTATTTGATAGAGTTGTTTTTGTTTTTTATTTAAAAGCTGATAATGATATTTAAAGCATTGATCTTGTTTAAATTTATTTTCTATACTTTGGTAAGATTGTGGAAAACATCCACATAATAAAAATAATACAAGTAGACTAATCAGTTTTTTCATTTTAAAAAAAATAATCTAGCGAATGCTAGATTACTCTTCCCTCAATTTATATTCAAAATAACTCTTACCAAAATAAACCACACTACCTGCCAAGAGCATCATTAATAATCCTAAGCACATAATAAACATCCCCTTCTTATTCATATCATACTCTTTTATACTATTTTATGCAAATCATTTAGATTTTATATCCTTTTTTTACTTCTTTTTTTCTACAATCTTTTTAAAATTATTATTATAAAATATTATTAGTAAAATAAATATTTTTAAACTTGTTCAATGATT
>NZ_JAJDKA010000057.1:0-19269 GCF_020589945.1 Faecalibacillus sp. MSK20_93
GGGGCATGCCCCTTGTTATCAATTCCTTAATTCCAGTTTCATTTTACAATACAGGATGATTAAAGAAGTAGTTAGATAAAAATTTAATACTTGTTTTTTTTTTATAAATATGATATACTATATTTAACATTTAAGTTAAATGTTAAATGATAATGAGGTGATAAAGATGGCAATGCAAAATACGCTACATGCTTTAGCGGATCCAACAAGGCGAGAAATACTTAATTTATTGAAACAGTCAAGAATGTCTGCGGGTGGTATTGTTAAGTATTTTTCAATTTCGGGAGCTGCTATTTCAAGACATCTATCGGTTTTAAAAGAAGCGGGTTTGATTCGAGATGAGCGAGAAGGAAAGTTTATTTATTATGAACTTAATGCAACAGTGCTTGAGGAAATTATGTTGTGGATCAGTGAGTTAAAAGGAGATACTAAAAATGATTAAACAAAATAAAAAAATGATAATATTAACATCTATTGTGACATTGCTTCCTATAGTTATTGGATTACTTTTATGGAATCAACTACCACAATTAATGGCTACACATTTTAATTTTAATGGTCAACCAAATGGTTATTCTTCTAAAACTTTTACCGTATTTGTCTTACCATTGATTTTACTGGTTATTCATCTTTTTTGTGTGATAGGAACAAGTATTGATCCAAAGTCTAAGAATATTAATAAGAAGATATTTTCAATCGTATTATGGATCAGTCCGTTGATTTCATTGCTTGTTTGTAGTTGTATATATGGTTATGCATTAGGTTATATCACAAATATTAGTTTTCTTACAGAATTGATGATAGGGGTATTGTTTATTGTTTTAGGTAATTATATACCAACAGTCAAACCAAATTATACAGTAGGAATTCGTACTTCGTGGGCATTAGATGATCCAGACAATTGGTATCATACACACCGTTTTGGTGGAAAATGCATGGTTATTGGTGGTATTCTTCTTATTGTTTTATCACCATTTATGAATTTATTTATTTTCTTTATTTTTGTTTTTATTCCGGTACTTTTGCCAATTATTTATTCGTATTTATATTTTCGAAAGAAAAGTGTTTAAAAGGAGTATTCTGGTTTTGTAAGAAGTTTAAATACTTCTTTTTCTTTTAGAGAAAGTTTATAATGTGGATAAATAAGAAATGAGGAAAGAAAATGAATTTATTTGATATGGATGAAGATATAAGAAAACTACCACTTGCCAGTAGAATGCGCCCTGTAAGTATAGATGAAATTGTAGGCCAACAACATATTATTGGAAAAGATAAATTACTCTATCGTGCTATTAAAGCAGATCGTTTAGGTTCTATTATTTTATATGGACCTCCAGGGGTTGGAAAAACAACGATTGCGAGAGTTATTGCTAATACAACAAATTCACATTTTTGTAAATTAAATGCGACGAGTGCAGGAATTAAAGATGTGGAAAAGATAATAGAAGAAGCTAAATTTAATCAAAATGCTTATCATAAAGGAACGATTTTATTTATCGATGAAATTCATCGTTTTAATAAAACACAACAAGATTATCTTCTTCCTTATGTAGAAGATGGTATTGTTATTCTCATTGGAGCTACTACCGAAAATCCATATTTTGAAGTCAATAATGCCTTACTTTCAAGATGCCGTATCTTTGAATTAAAACCTTTAGAAAAACAAGATCTAATCCGTTTAATTGATAGAACGCTTACTGATCAAAAACGTGGTTTAGGAAATGAAAAAATCATAATTGATGAAGATGCTAAAAACTTTTTAGCTGACATGGCTAGTGGTGATGCAAGAAGTGTTTTAAATGCCTTAGAACTTGCTTATCTTACTACAGATAAAAACAAAGAAGGAAAAATTCACATCAGTCTTGAAGTCGCAGAAGAATGTATTCAAAAAAAAGCAATTCGCTATGATAAAAGTGGCGATAATCATTATGATGCGATTTCTGCTTTTATTGAATCTATGAAACATACAGAACCTGATGCAACTTTATATTATCTTGCTAGAATGTTGATTGCTGGAGAAGATGTCAAATATATTGCAAGAAGAATATGTGTATGTGCAAGTGAAGATATTGGTCTTGCTAATTCACAAGCTCTAGTTGTGGCTACAAATGCCTTTTTGGCAGTAGAAAGAATAGGAATGCCCGAAGCGGCTAAGATCTTAGCTCATGCAGCACTTTATGTTTGTTGTTCTCCTAAATCAGATACGGTATCTCGAGGGATCACACAGGCAATGGCAGATGCTAAGCAAACAACCAATGTACCTATCCCTCCTTTTTTACAAGATGCAAGTTATAAAAATGCCCAAAAACTTGGTAGAGGTGTTGGTCTAGATAATATTCATGCTTTTAAAAATCATTATTCGGGTAAAAAATGTATGCCAAAAGAATTATCAAATAGACATTATTTTCAATTGACACAAATGGGAAATGAAAAGAGTATTCAAAAGTTTTTAGATTATTTACGTGAAAATAGAAATAATTAAATGAAAAAAGTAAAGATGATTGGCAATCTTTACTTTTTAAATACTTTTTTTAAAGTTTCTACCAATTGGTAGAATCGTATAATCTTTTAAAATCAATTCTTTTGCTTTGATTTCTTTGATAAAGTTTTTATTAATAACAAATGATTTATGAATTTGAATAAAATTATTAGAATCAATTTCTTTAATAAAAGAAGATAAGTTTTTTCTTTCAATAAAGTCACCATTATCATGATGAATAATAAGTTTATGATTCATTGATTCTACATACATGATTTGAGCAAGTCTTAATTCAAAAGACATTTGTTTGTTTTTATAATGATAAGTCTTAAATCTTGAAAATATTTGTTGATGAATGGCTTCTGATTTGGAATAAAGACTATTTTCTAAATCATCATTTTCAAAATATAAATGTACCCCTAAGGTTAAACATTCATTGAGTAAATGAAAATCTTTAGGACCAATAATGTAAATCAAAGTTTCTGGATATTTATTGATTTGATGGATTTTGTCTAAATCATTAAGTGAATTTATTTCAATAAAATAGATATCATCATAAGATGCTGGATTGAATTTTTCTAAATAGTAATCTTTTGCTGCAAAATATTTTTTGATTATCTCAAAATAATAATCTTGTACATGACAGGCGATACGAATCATTTTCTATCACCAGCTATCTTTTCTAAATAATAAGCTAAAGGCTCTTTTTTATCTAATTGATCAAGAATATGATAACGATCTTTAAAGATAATTCCTTTTTCTTTTAAAAATTCAATTGCATCTATTACTTCTTTTCTTTTCCTTGTAACAATGGGTTGAAAAGAAAAAGAAGATCCATCCTTCATTAATACTTTAAAAATAACATTATAACCATTAGTGCCATAAAAAAGCATCGGAACTGCTTCATAAGTAACTTGGATACACATGATTTTATCCAGCTTTATTTTCATTTGATAATCTATATTTCTTGTAAAAAGACTATGAAAAAAAGCACGGGATTTTTCTACTACACTATCATAAAAAGTGTATTTAAGATAATGTTCATCAACTTCCCAAATATTTTTACAAAATGCCATACTTGGAAGATAAATAAAGATAATTAAAAAAATAAGGAAAAATCCGCAAATATTCATTGCTGAAAAGGGACTAAAAAGTATTAAAAAAATAGCCCAAGCAATAATTAAAGCTGAATAAATAAAACTTGATTTATAGTTGGGTTTGCCTACTTTATATTTCATGTTATCCCTCCTTTAACTGTATTGTATCATAAGTTATTTAGTTAAAGATGTTGTTTGTGTCATTTCTAGGTTGTTGGTGCCACTTTTATTGTAAGGTGTGATGGAAAGTTTATGATGGAGTTAGGAGGTGGAAGCGATGAAGGTTTTTTCACTAGCTACGTTAACATTAAAAAGAAATAAAAAACAATATATGATTTATGGACTCACACTTATTTTTGCAATTGTCATTCATTTGATCTTTTCAGAATTTATCAACAATCCCTATTTAATAGAAGCAGATAGGGCTAGAGGAATAGATGATCCTCTTGGAGCGGATATACCATTATCAATGGGATTACCTTTTTTAATTATTTTATTTTGTTGGTTTATGATTATTTATGCCAGTCAATATAATTTCAATAAAAAACATCAAGAATTTGGAATTTTATTTACTTGTGGTTTTAACTTGTTAGATTTTATTAAATATACACTTATTCAAATGGGAATCGTTTTTATCTTTGTTTTACCGATTTCATTTATTTTAGGTGTTCTTAGCTTATTTTTCATTCATTCAAAGATATATCCTTATCTACAAATCAATTATTCAATTTATACCATTATGCCAAGTACCTTTTTTACAACGATTTCAGCTTTATGTGTATTAGTTGTTATTGTGATCATCTTTTTAATAGGGCAACTTCATAAAAGTGATATTTATACTTTGATTAATGATGAAAATAAGGTACAAGCTATTCATTTTGTAAGTTTTAAAAAAATGATGATGTATTTACTTATTTATTTGATAGGATTTTGTTCAATTATAACGGTTGAAGGAAATTTAATAAATTATATTCCGCCAACAGCTTTAGGGGTGATAGGAATGTATGGTTTGTATAAGTATCTATTGCCACAACTCTTTTTAAAGAATAAAAAGAATTTAAAAGGAAAACAAATTTATATTTGTTTATCACATGTGGGATTGATGATTAAATCAACAGCTTCGTTAATTGGCTTACTTACATTACTGATAACAGTTTTATTACCTGTTTTAGCGTCACAAAATATTGAAAGTAATGAATTTGTGACAGGAATGATTAGTTATTTGTTTATTGTAGCGATGGTAATTATTTCTATTTTATATAAGATGAATATGGAAAAGAAAAATAAAATGAAAGAGTTTTCTATTTTAAATAAAGTAGGTTATGTTTATAGTGATTTAAAGAAGATGCTTTTGAAAGAAAATATCCTTTATTTTATTTGTGTTTTAGTAATTCCATTACCTTATTTAATCTTTATGGCGAGAGAGTTTATTTTAATGAATTCAGCAATGTTATTTTTCTATAGTGGATTATTTATCTATTATGTAGTGACATTATTGGTTTGTCTTTTATTAAATTATCATGCAGGGAAAATACAATTATTAAAAGGAGAGTAACAACTATGGAAACAGTTTTACAAGCAAAAAATATGACAAAGATTTATGGTATGGGAAGTAAACAACCATTTACAGCTTTAGAAAATATAGATTTAGAAATTAAAACAGGAGAGTTTATTGTTGTTATGGGACCGTCAGGTTCCGGTAAATCTACTTTAGTAAATAATATTTCAACAATAGATATTCCTACTAATGGGAGTTTGTATATTTTAAATCAAGAAGTGAAACAAATGTCTGAAAATCAATTAGGAAAATTTAGATATCAATATTTAGGTTTTGTTTTTCAAAATTATAATTTATTAAATTCCTTAACAATCTATGAAAATATTATGATTCCTTTAAAACTCATTGGCGAAGATAAAAAAGTTATTGATGAAAAAGTCCATCAAATTACAAAAGAATTAGATATTGAATCACTACTCAATAAATATCCTCATGAATGTTCTGGTGGACAACAACAAAGAGTCGCTATTGCAAGAGCATTAATTGGAAATCCTAAAATCATTATTGCAGATGAACCAACAGGAAACTTAGATAGTCAAAATTCACATGAAATATTATCTATCTTTAAAAAGATGAATGAAAATCATATTACGATCATTATGGTAAGCCATGATCCATTGATTGCTTCTTATTCTTCAAGACTTCTTTATTTAAAAGATGGTAAAATTGAAAAAGAATTATTTAAAGGAGATAAGACTCAACAAGAATATTTTAAAGAAATTGTAAGCATTAATTCAAAAGAAATGCAAAAGATGTTGGACTAAGATATAATAAATAAAAGGAGATGATTTATATGGGTTTTAATATTTATATTTTTATCATTGCTGTTATTATTGTAGGTCTTTATTTTTATATGAATAAAAATAAAGAAAAGAAACATGAAGAAAAAAGATATGATTTGATTGTTATCTTTAAGGAAGAAAAATATACAGATATTAGAAATAATGAATCTCTTAACCAACTAGCAAACTGGAGTTATTATTCAAAAAAAGCATTTAGAGGTTTTTGTTTACAAACAAAAGAAGAGTTAGAAGGAACGATTATTCAAGAACTAGCTTTAGAAAAAGATGATTTTGAAGTGATTAATGGAGATCCAGAATTGTATGTACCTTCATAGAAAGGATTACTTGTTTGTATAATTTATACAAACAAGTTTTTTTTATGAAAAACTTGATTTTTATTAAAGGACAGGTGTAAGCTTTTGAAGAATGAATAATAAAGGATGAAGGAAAATGAATGTTAATGAAATAAGAGAAAAAAGTAGAAGTGTTATTGGACCTTATTGTAAGTCATGTCCAGTATGTAATGGAAAAGCTTGTTCGAATAAAATACCTGGACCAGGCTCTAAAGGAACAGGAACAGTAGCTATTAAAAATTATGAGGCTTGGCAAAAGATAGAAGTTAAAATGGATACTCTTGCTGAAAATAAAGAAATTGATACAACTTTTGAAATGTTTGGAAAAACATTTAAGTATCCTATTTTTGCTGGACCAGTAGGAGCAGTAAGTCAACATTATAGTGATTTATATAATGATAATACGTTTAATGAAATTTATGTACGTGCTTGTGCAAAAAGTGGGATTGCTGCTTTTACAGGGGATGGTTTAAATGAAGAAATCATGGTGCATGCAACACATTATATTAAAGAAAATAATGGCATTGGTGTTCCAACGATTAAACCTTGGGATAAAGAAACATGTTTTAAAAAATTAGAGTTGGCAAAAGCTTCAAAGGCTTTTGCGATAGCAATGGATGTTGATGCTGCCGGACTTCCTTTTTTACAAGGAAGAATACCTCCAGCAGGTAGAAAAAGTGTTGCTGAACTTAAAAAAATCATTGATTATGCCAAAGTTCCTTTTATTGTTAAAGGAATTATGTCAGTTGAAGGAGCGCAAAAAGCGATTAATGCAGGTGCTCAAGGGATTGTTGTTTCCAATCATGGAGGAAGAGTTTTAGATGGGACTCCTGCAACAGCTTCTGTTTTAGAAGAAATTGCTGATCAATTTAAAGGACAAGTTAAAATTATTGTTGATGGTGGTATTCGTAGTGGTTTAGATGTTTTTAAAGCCCTTGCTTTAGGGGCGGATGCAGTCATTATAGCAAGACCATTTGTTAATATGATTTATGGTAATGGTGAACAAGGTGTAGAAGCATATGTCCAACAATTAGGTCAAGAATTAGAAAATACGATGATGATGACAGGTGTTTCTTCTTTAAAAGAAATTTCTAAAAAGAATATTTATAAATAGAAGTCTTTGTGAAAAACTATAGACTTCTTTTTTATTATAATAATAATTGTTGTTTATGAATTATTATCGTGATAATATATAGATATGAATTATTATCATAATAATAAGGAAATGAGGAAGAAAAAAGTATGTACAAAAGTTTAGAACCTTATGCAAAGTTAGTTTATTTTTTAAGTGCTGCATTAGGTGACAATTGTGAAATAGCTTTACATGATTTAACATCTAAAGATCAAGAAATCGTAGCTATTTCAAATAATCCAATTTCAGGAAGAGAAGTTGGTGCGAAGTTATCAAATTTATCATTACATTATCTAGAAGAAAAACAATATTTAAATCATGATTATGTTATGAACTATAAAACAGTAGGAAATGATGGTAAATTAATGAGAGCGGCAACTTATTTTATTAAAGAAGAAGGCCGTGAAATGCCAGTTGGTATGTTATGTATTAATGTTAATATTTCTGATTTAGAATATTTAACTTCTACAATTAAAAAGATTTTGGGAATTAAAGAAGAAAAAGATATCGAATTTAAAATGGATAATCCAGTTGAAATCTTATCATCACCATTAGATGAAATGATTGATATGTATATTAAAGAATGTTTAGAAAAGATGGGATTCCCAAGTTATTTCTTAGCTGAAAGATTAAATGTTGATGAAAAGATCAAGGTTGTAAAATATTTACAAGAAAAAGGGACATTTAAGGTAAAAGGTGCTATTGTATTAGTGGCTGAAAAATTAGCGGTATCTGAACCAACTGTATATCGTTATTTAAAGAAAAATGTTTAAAGGAGAAAATGAATGAGTGATTTAGTTTATGTAAGTGGACATAGAAATCCAGATACAGATAGTATTTGTTCAGCAATTGCTTATAGTTATTTATTAAATGCAACAAATAAATATAATGCAGTTCCTGTACGTTTAGGAGAAATTAATAGAGAAACTGAATATGTTTTAAAACGTTTTGGAGTAGAACATCCTGTTTTACTTAAAACTGTTAAACAAAAGGTAGAAGATTTAAATTATGATAAAGTGACTGTTTTTTCTAAAGATTTAACTTTAAAAACTGCATGGTTTTTATTAAAACAACAAAATTTAAAATCTGCTCCTATTTTAGATGAACATGGTCAATTATTAGGACTTTTATCTACATCTAATATTATTGAAGGATACATGGATCAATGGGATAGTGAAGTTTTAAAGAAAGCTAAAACTCCTGTTGAAAATGTTATTGATACATTAGAAGCTAATGTGATTTATTTAAATGAATCTTTAAAAGTTGTTGAAGGTGATATTCACATTGCAGCAATGTCAGGTAGTGAAGCTAAAAAACGTATTCATGAAAATGATGTTGTGATTGTAGGTGGAGATAGAAGTGATGATTTAGAAGAACTTATTTCAGTTAAACCATCTTTAATTGTATTAACTGGTTCTTTAACTGCTGATGAAAATGTTGTAAAAAAATGTGAAGAACAAGGAATTTCAATTATTTCTACACCATTTAATACTTATCAAACATCTCAACAAATTGTTCAAGCAATTCCTGTTGAATATGTCATGATCAAAGGAGATATTAAAACTTTCTCTACAGATGATACTTTAGATTATATGAAAGAAGTTATGTCTGAAACAAGATATCGTGGATATCCAGTTATTGATTTAAATAATCGTTGTGTAGGAAGTATTTCTCGTTTTGCTTTATTAAAAGGATTAAGAAAAAAAGTTATTTTAGTAGACCACAATGAAAGAGGTCAATCTATTCCTGGTATTGAAGAAGCTGATATTTTAGAAATCGTCGATCACCATAGAGTGGCTGATATTCAAACAGTAGGACCATTATTATTTAGAGGAGAACCATTAGGTTCAACAGCTACAATTGTAACTAAAATTTTTGATGAATTAGATGTTGAAATGCCAAGCCATATTGCTGGTTTATTATTAGGTGCGGTTGTTTCTGATACATTATTATTCAAATCACCAACTTGTACACCAGTTGATACTAAGATTGCTAAGAAACTAGCTGAAATTGCAGGTGTTGATATTCAAGAATTTGCAATGGAAATGTTTAAAGCAGGAACATCTTTAGTTGGTAAAACTGTAGATGAAATCTTTAACCAAGACTTCAAAAAATTCAGTTTTGATAACTTACAAGTAGGGGTTGCACAAGTAAACTCAATGGATATTGAAGGATTCTTACCATACAAAAAAGATATGTTAGATTATATGAATAAATTTGCGGAAGATAATAATTTAGAATTCACATTATTATTACTTACAGATATTATCAACGCTAACAGTGAAATCTTTGTTGGTGGACCACGTCCTGAATTAGTAGAAAAAGCATTTAATGTTCAATTAACAGAATGTCAAGGAACATTAGCTGGTGTTATTTCTCGTAAAAAACAAGTAGTTCCAGCAATTACTGCTGTTATGAGTGAATAAGATGAGATTAGATAAATTTTTAAAGGTATCTAGAATTATTAAAAGACGTACTTTATCCAAAGAAATTTCTCAAAGTGAACGTGTTAAAGTCAATGGTAAAGTAGCTAAACCTTCAACAAAGTTAAATGTTGGAGATTTGATTGAAATTGAATTTGGAAGAACGATATTAACGGTTAAAGTTAAACTTCTTAAGGAACATGTTTTAAAAGATGAAAGTACAATGCTTTATGATATTGTTGATGAAAAAAGAAAAGAAGTAAATGAATAAGAGAATGTCATGAACATTCTCTTTTTTCATATGATGTAGAGGAGGGATATTATGGATAATCAAATACATTTTGAACAAACACCTTATCATCATGTGTATTTAAAAGATCGTAAGACATTGGAACTTACAGGCATTAAAAAAATTGAAAGTTTTGATTCTTTAGAATTTTTAATTGAAACATCTTTAGGATATTTAAATATTAAAGGTAGCGATTTAGCACTTGTGCGTTTTGATCAAGAGAAAAAAGAGGTCAGTATTAAAGGAAATATTGATGCGATTTCTTACTTATCGAATAAAAGAACAACAAAGAGTAAAGATAGTGTTTTAAATAAATTATTGAAATAATGGATTTAATTACACAAATACAAGGAATAGGGTATTCTTTTGTATACGGGATTATCTTTACCTTTGTATATCATTTTATTTATAGTCATCTCATCAAAATTAAAATCAAATTTATTTATTTTATTATGCAATGTTGTTTTGGTATTATTTTTGCTGCAATCTATTTTATAGGCTTATTAAAAATCAATGAAGGTATTTTAAGAGCGTATTTTTTAGTGAGTGTTTTGGCGGGATATGTTATTTATCAAAATTTGATGCATGAAAAAATGTATATTATGATCGTTAAAATAAACCAAAAATTAACACGACTATTTAAACCTGTGCGCTTTGTTTTTTTGAAGTTTGATGGTATAATAGGGGCTATAAAAAAGAGGGTGAAAAGATGACAAAAAAAAGACTAAAAAAAGTGTATAAACCAATGGCTTATCTTTTTATTGGATGCTTTTTAATATACATCTTATTATCTCAAGCCATGTCTGTTTTTTCAAGAACAGCAGAAATTGACAAACTCGAAAAAGAAGTCGCAATAGTAAAAAAAGAAAAGAAAGATTTACAAAATGAAGTAAGTCTTTTAAATGATGATGATTATGTGACACGTTATGCAAGAGAAAACTATGTTTTCACAAAAGATGGGGAACAAGTTGTCATCTTACCAGATATAGATCAAGAAAAATAAGCAGAGATTGCTTATTTTTGTTTTAGGAGATTTTTTATGATTATTAAAGAAGAAATGTATATTCGTTCATTGAAAAGAAAAAGACATATTGATATTTATGTACCTGATGATTATCAATCAGCTAAAAAAAGATATCCTGTGTTAATAATCAATGATGGTCAAAATGCTTTTTTTGATGAACAATCTTATATAGGAAAAAGTTGGGGATTTTTAGAAAGTGTACGGGAGCTGAAATTAGATGTGATTTTAGTAGCTATCTACTGTAATTTTGAACCTTTAAAAAGAGAAGATGAATATGGTCCTTGGGTCATGAATCAAGAATTTTCAAGAGAATATGATACTCATAGACTCGTAGGAGGAGAAGGAAATGCTTATGTTACTTTTTTGACAACGCAATTAAAACCTTATCTAGATCAAAACTTCCCTACTAAAATAGATGATTATGGTATTGTAGGAAGTTCAATGGGAGCTTTGATTTCATTTTATGCTTTTTTAAAATATCCAACGATTTTTAAAAAATGTGCTATTCTTTCAACAGCTTTTTGGATTTATGAAGAAGAGTTTGTAAAGTTATTGAAAGTTAGTTCAATAAGTCATAATATGTTGTATATGGACGTTGGTGGTCAAGAAGAAGATGAAAGATATATTCCAAGTAATCTTCATTTAAAGGAATGTATTGAAGAAAAAATTGATCATTTTCAATATCATTTCTTTCCAGAGGGAAGACATAGTGAATATGATTGGTCACAAAGAGTGCCACTTTTTTTAAAGATGTTTTATAAAGGAGAATAAGTATGTATCGTTTAATGTTTTCAGATTTAGATGAAACTTTATTAGTAAATCATCATGTACCAAAAATGAATCAAGAAGCTATTTTAAAAGCAAGAGAACAAGGTTTAAAGTTTGTTCCTTGTACAGGAAGAGCTTTTAATATGATTCCAGATATTTTAAAAGAAATAGGTACATATGATAAAGCAGGAGAATATTCACTTTGTTTTAATGGAGGTCTTATTGTTGAAAATAAAGATAATAAAGTTCTTCATTTTAAAGGATTAGATTTTAAACAAGCAAAGGAAATATTTGAAAATGCAAGAAATTTAGATGTTTGTGTTTTAGTTTTTACTTTAGATTGTTGTTATATTTTTCATGCAGATGAAGATGAAATTCAAAGAAAAATTGCACAAAAAGCAAAATTTAAAGTAATCGAAGATTATGATATTGATTTTCTAAAGGATGAAAAAATTGCAAAGATTCTATATGAAAAAAGAGACATGGATTATTTAAAACAACTTGCTAAAAAATTACCTGAAAGTATTCAAGAAACATGTAGTATTGCATTTTCTAGTGGACGTTATTTAGAAATGAATACCAAAGGTGTTGATAAAGGTTATGGGATGCGTTGGTTAGTAAATTATCTAGGATATGATATGGATGAAACGATTGGTATTGGAGATAATTATAATGATGTAGAAATGATTAAAACAGCTAAACTTGGTTGTGCAGTGGCTTGTGCAAGTGATGATATTAAAGAACTTGCTCAATATGTGACACAAAAAGATTATGATGAAGGGGCAGTTAAAGAAGTTATTGAAAAATTTGTATTAGGAGAAAATCATGAATAGATTTAAGACCATTGTTGAAATAGAATCACAAAAAGAATATTATCAAAAACTACATCAAGTTATTGAAAAAGAATATGAAACCAAAACGATTTATCCACCTAAAAAACAAATCTTTAGAGCCCTTAATTTATGTGACTTTGATGATGTAAAGGTTGTTATTTTAGGACAAGATCCTTATCATGAACCTCATCAAGCCAATGGACTTGCCTTTTCAGTTACCAAAGATGTGCGTATACCACCAAGTCTTGTGAATATTTATAAAGAAATTCATGATGATTTAGGACTTCCTATTCCTAACCATGGTGATTTAACTTATTGGGCTAAACAAGGTGTTTTGTTACTTAATAATGTTTTGACTGTTGAAAGAGGAAAAGCAAATTCTCACAAGGGATTAGGTTGGGAAACTTTTACATTGAATATTGTACGTTATTTAAATGAAAGAGAAAAACCACTCGTTTTTATTCTTTGGGGAAAGAACGCAATCGAAAAGAAAAAATACATTGATTCTAGACATTTAGTACTTACAAGTGTGCATCCTTCACCACTTTCAGCATATAGAGGTTTCTTTGGTTCAAGACCATTTTCTAAAACAAATGAGTTTTTAATTAAAAATGGAATGACACCTATTGATTGGAGTATTCCCAATGTTTAAAACAATTGATGAAGCTTTGAATTTTATTGAATCACAAAGAATGAAACGTTCTTTTAAAGAGTTTCAAGAAATTATAAAAAGGTATCATCTACCTGTTGATTTAAAAAATGTTATTCATGTAGCAGGAACAAATGGAAAAGGCTCAACAGTGACTTTTATTAAAGATTTACTAGTAAAACAAGGCTATCATGTAGGAACGTTTACATCACCTTATATTATTAAACATAATGAAAGAATTTCGGTAGATGGAAAACCTATTTCTGATGAAGAGTTGTTACGATTAGTCAATGATTTATATCCAATAATAGAAAAAGAACATCTTTCGATGTTTGAAATAGATACAATAATCATGCTTAATTATTTTCATGAATTAGATTTAGATTATCATGTGATTGAATGTGGGATTGGTGGTTTGAATGATAAGACAAATGTCATTCAAAGTCAGGTAGCTGTTATTAGTAATATTGGTTATGATCATCAATTTATGTTAGGAGATACTTTGTTAGAAATAGCCAGTCATAAAGTAGGTATTGTTAAAGAAGGGGTCCCTTTATTTACAACTGAACAAAATAAAGAAATATTAAGTTATTTTAAAGATTATTGTACAAAACATCAAAGTACTTTTTATCCTTTACAAGTAGAAAAACAATATCAGTATCCTTATCATCTACATTTTCATCAAAAAAAATATGTATTACATTTACCAACATATCAAGTAAGTAATTTAACGCTTGCTTTAAATGTTGTTGATTATCTATGTGATTTAAATGATGAAGATATTCAAGCGGTGATCGATGATTTTAAATGGCCTTGTCGTTTTGAACAATTTGGACATCTTTATTTAGATGGTGCTCATAATATCAGTGGAATAGAGGCATTGATTCAAACAATCAAAGAAAGAAAGTTAGAAGATGTTGGAATTGTTTTTAGTGCTTTGATGGATAAAGATTGTCAAAAGATGTTAGATATGTTGAAAGAATTTGATGTTGTGATTGCTGATTTTGATGATGAAAGAAGTCAAGGGGGACATATTCCTTATCAAAAAGCTATTGAAATAATGAAGGCTAAACATCAAAATATTGTTGTAACAGGATCATTACATTTTGTATCAACAGTACGAAAATATGTAATAAGTGCGTAAGCACTTATTTTACTTTATATTGATAATCTAAAGGCTCATCAAATTCTGCCCATAATAAATAAACAAGTAATAACATTACTGTTTTACCAGTATCAGTTACGATAATAAAATGATCTCTACCAGCTTGTTGCAATGTTCCTGTATAAATCTTATCATTCCATGTTTTAGAACCGGTATAACTAAAATAGAATGTTCCTTTTTTACCAACGTTAACACGTAAGATGTTTTCAACGTATGTTTGTTCTACGGGTTGAGTAGGGGGAACAGTTTGTTGCCTGGTAAGATTTTCATTATCATCTTCTTTTACTAAGTAAGGGTTTAAATCATCAAAATAATCCATAGAGACCTCCTATAAGTCACAATTATCTTTTAACCCTGGGTTATAAAAACAATGTTTTTTATATCTTCCAGATAGTCTTCCATAAAACGTTTCTGGACAATCAACATTTGTGCCAGGATTTTTAAACCATAAGGCGTTCGTGGCGGGTTCATTTCGATAGCCATTAATACATCTTAAGGCAATGTCTTTTTCATTTTGACTCACAGGTTCATTAAATAGCGGTTGTCCTACTCCAGCAAATTGATTTGTCTGATAGACAACTTCACTAATAGTTCTGACATTTCTAAAAATGTCACAATTTGCGACAACACGATTGACAATGACATTTCCTACAAGGAGCATGCCTTCTTCGCCCTCTCCTAAAGCTTCAGATTTTATCAATCTCGCCAATAATTCGACTTCTTTTTCGGTATATGAAATTCGAGCCATGTTTTCACCTCAAAATAATTTATGATTATCCTTTAAATTTATGTCAAAAAAGGAGTACAATAATATTACCCTAAGTATTTGATCTATTATTGCTTAAAAACTTAAATAATTCCGTGAATTATAAAGTGAAATATGATAAAATAGAGATGTAGATTAAAGCGCTTACATTTTGTATAGGAGGAGTTAAAAATGGGAAAAGAAATTGTCGCTATGATTTTAGCTGGAGGGCGTGGAACACGATTAAAAGAACTTACAGCAAAAGTCGCAAAACCGGCAGTTCACTTTGGGGGGAAATATCGTATCATCGACTTTCCACTAAGTAACTGCGCAAATTCAGGTATTGATATCGTAGGTGTACTTACACAATATGAATCAGTTTTACTTGGAACTTATGTTGGAGCTGGAACTAAATGGGGATTAGATGGAGCTAATTCTTTGGCTGCTATTTTACCAGCACGTGAAAGAGACGAAGTAGGAGCCACTTGGTATGCAGGTACTGCAGATGCCATTTATCAAAACTTAGATTTCTTAGATCGTTATGATCCAGAATATGTTTTGATTTTATCAGGAGATCATATTTATAAAATGGAATACGATCAAATGTTAGAAGCTCATAAACAACGTGGTGCAGATGCTACAATTGCAGTATTAAATGTATCACTTAAAGAAGCGAGTCGTTTTGGTATTATGAATGCTCATGAAGATGGAACTATTTATGAATTCGAAGAAAAACCAGAACACCCAAAATCAACTCTTGCATCTATGGGTATTTATATCTTTACTTATAAACAATTACGTAAATATCTAGTAGCTGATGCAAAAGATAAAGATAGTAAACATGACTTTGGTATGAATATCATTCCAGCAATGTTAAATGATAATAAAAAGCTTTATGCTTGGGAATTTGATGGATATTGGAAAGATGTTGGTACTGTAGATAGTTTATGGGAAGCTAACATGGATTTACTTAAAGATAAAGATTTAGATTTATATAATATCAAAAAAGATTGGAAAATCTATACTGAAGACACTTTAGGAAAACCTCAAATTATCGGTGAAAAAGCAGAAGTTAAAAACTCTCTTGTTACTCAAGGATGTATGGTTAACGGAACTGTTGAAGGATCTGTTTTATTCAATAATGTCAATGTTGGAGAAGGCGCAAAAGTTGTTGACTCTGTATTGATGCCTGGTGTTCTTGTAGAAGAAGGGGCAGAAATCTATAAAGCCATTATTGATGAAAATGTAGTTGTTAAAGCTGGAACTGTCATTAATTCAGAAGCTAAAGAAGTTGAATTAGTGAGCGATAATAGTAGATAAGAGGGGGAAGTAAAGATGGCAAAAGTTATTGGTTTAGTAAACTTACATTCAGATATAGAATTTACGGGATTAACAGAAAGAAGACCAGTGGCCTCTGTAAGCTTCCTTGGTCGTTATGGAATTATTGACTTTGTTTTATCAAATATGTCAAATTCTAAAATAGATGCAATTGGGGTTATGATTCAAAAGAAACCACGTTCTTTATTTAAACATTTAGGAAATGGTAATTCTTGGAACTTTAACCAAAAAGCTGGTGGTGTTTCATTACTTTATAATGAAAAATACGCTAACGATCCTAAATACAATCATGATATTAACAACTTAGTTGAAAATATTCATTTCTTAGAAACAAGTAATGCAGATTATGTTGTGATTGCACCTGCTCATATCGTTACAACAATGGATTATAATGATGTGATTACAGCTCATGAAAAATCAGGAGCATCAATCACAATGACTTATCGTAAAGCAAAAGATGCAGATGTTGCTTGGGTTGGTTGTGATGTTTTAGAAATAGATAAAGATGGTTTATTAACTGGTAAAACAATTAACAAAGGTACAAGAAAAAGACAAAATATTTCATTAGAAACTTATGTAATCAATAGAAAAGAATTATTAGAAATCATGAAAAAGGCACATAAGATTTCTGCTTTCTATGATTTAAAAGATATTCTAGGATATTTATGTGATGAAAAACAAATTCATACTTATGAATATAAAGGATATGCTAGATGCTTAGATTCTACAGAAGCCTACTTCAAATATTCATTGGAAATGTTAGATATTGATATTTCATCACGTGTATTTAAATCAAATTGGCCAATTTATACAAATACAAACGACACACCTCCAACAAAATATTTAGAAAACGCTAATGTTAAAAAATCGTTCGTAGCTAATGGTGCAGTAATTGATGGAACTGTTGAAAATAGTATTCTTGGACGTGAAGTTACAATTGGAAAAGGTGCATTTATTAAAAACTGTGTTATCTTCTCTGGATCTAAGATTGCTCCTGGAGCAGTATTAGAAAACGTAATTATTGACAAACGTGCAAAAGTTGAAAAGAAATTAGAATTAAAAGGAACAGAAACAAGTCCACTTTATATTAAAGAAGGAGACCGTGTTTAATGAGAGTTATGTATGTTGCCAGTGAAGCGACTCCTTTTATCAAATCGGGTGGTTTAGCTGACGTTATTGGTTCATTACCAAAAGAAACAGCAAAAAAAGATGTTGAAAGTATTGTTGTTATTCCTAAATATCAAGATATGAAATTTGTTGATCAAATTGAATATGTAACAAATTTTGATATCTATATGGGATGGAGAAAACGCTATTGTGGTATATTTAAAGCTGAAGTAGATGGTGTAACTTTCTATTTCATTGATAATGAACAATATTTTGGTAGACCAGGATTATATGGTTATGATGATGATTATGAAAGATTTGCATTCTTTGATTTTGCGGTTCTAGAATTAATTAGTCATTTAAATATTAAACCTGATGTTTTACAATTAAATGATTGGCAAACAGCAATGATTGCAATGCTTTATAAAGAAAGATATTGTTATTATGATTATTATCAAAATATTAAAATTGTATTCACAATTCATAATATTTTGTTCCAAGGAAAAGCTGATCCAAAATTATTGGAAGAATACTTTGCGTTAGATAGTTATTTATATTATAACGGGAACTGTCGTAATGATGGATGTTTAAATATGATGAAAGCGGCAATTTTCTACAGTGATGTTATTACGACAGTGTCTCCGACTTACGCTAAAGAAATTTTAACTGATCAATATGGTGAAGGATTACAATCTATTCTTGAAATGAGAAAACATGATTTATATGGTATTTTAAATGGTGTTGATTATGATGTTATCAATCCAAGTAAAGATCAAACAATCGTTAAAAAATATTCAGCTCGTTCAGTTAAAAATGGTAAGTTGGAAAATAAATTAGCATTGCAAAGACAAGTTGGATTACCAGAAGATCCAAAAGTTGCTTTAATCGGTATCGTAACAAGATTGACTGAACAAAAAGGATTAGATTTGATTATTAATCAATTTGAAGCGATGTGCCAAAGAAGAGTTCAAATTATTATCTTAGGTTCAGGAGATCATATGTATGAAGATGCTTTAAAAGGTGCAGCATGGGCTCATCAAGATAAAGTATCATTCCAATGTAAATATGACTTTGTATTGTCAAATCGTATTTATGCAGGATGTGATATGTTCTTAATGCCATCATTATTTGAACCTTGTGGTTTGTCACAAATGATGTCATTAAAATATGGAACAATTCCTATTGTTAGAGAAACAGGTGGTTTAGCTGACAGTGTTCAACCATATAATGAATTTGAACAAACTGGTACAGGATTCAGTTTTTCTAACTATAATGCACATGAGATGATGGATACAATTGATTATGCATTGCATACTTTCTATGATTATCCAGATGCATGGGATGCAATAGTGCAACGTGCAATGGCTGAAAAATTAGATTGGGATGCAAGTGCAGAACAATACATTCGTTTATTTGCGTCATTACTTTAAAAATAGGGCGCTCTAAATAATAGGGTGCTTTAACAAAAATCGCTCTAAATTATTAAGGGGGATATTGATGTGGAATCAGTATTCCCTCTAAAATATT
>NZ_JAJDKA010000058.1:0-19152 GCF_020589945.1 Faecalibacillus sp. MSK20_93
ATTTCCTATTCTTCATTCAATCTTTCTTGAATATATGAAAGTTTGGAAATTGTTTCTTTTGTTTCTTCTAATGTCAATCTTCTTGTATTATTTGAATTGAATTCTGTTAACGTATTTCTTTCTTCATCTCCATCTTTGAAATACTTATCATAGTTCAATCCTCTATTATCTGCTGGCACTCTATAGAAATTACCCATATCTATTGCCTTTGCACATTCTTCATTTGTCAATAATGTTTCATACATCTTTTCTCCATGACGTATACCAATCACTTTGATTTCATCTTTATTTCCACCAAATAAATCACATACTGCTTCTGCCTGTGTTTGAATCGTACATGCTGGTGCTTTCATAATCAATAAGTCTCCATTTTCACCATGTTCAAACGCAAATAATACTAAATCTACTGCTTCATCTAAGCTCATGATAAATCTTGTCATAGATGGTTCAGTTACTGTAATAGGATTTCCTGCTTTGATTTGATCAATCCATAATGGAATAACTGATCCTCTAGAACACATGACATTTCCATAACGCGTACAGCAGATCTTTGTCTTTCCTGACATTCTTGATTTAGCTACTGCTACTTTTTCTTCTACTGCTTTTGTAATACCCATTGCATTGATTGGATATGCTGCCTTATCTGTACTTAAACAGATAACTGCTTCTACTCCTTCTTCAATAGCTGCTGTTAAAACATTTTCTGTTCCAATAACATTTGTTTTAACAGCTTCCATTGGAAAGAACTCACAAGATGGTACTTGTTTCAATGCTGCTGCATGGAATATATAATCTACACCATGCATTGCATTCTTACAAGATTGTAAATCTCTTACATCTCCTATGTAGAATTTGATCTTGTCTGCCACTTCAGGCATCTTAGCTTGATATTCATGACGCATATCATCCTGTTTCTTTTCATCTCTGGAGAAGATTCTAATTTCTCCAATATCTGTATTTAAAAAGCGGTTCAACACCGCATTTCCAAAGCTACCAGTTCCTCCGGTAATCATTAATGTTTTTCCTTTAAATAAACTCATTTTTATATTTCTCCTTTTTAATTAAAAATATTATTATAAAGTTTTACAATAAACTAATTATATTTACTTCATTAATTTTCTTTTATAAATAAGCCTCACTAAAATTAATAACAATATAATTCCTAATATTGAAACAGCATATCTTATAAACGTATTTACATATAAGATGATACCAAACAATGTCGAAACTGTAGTCAAAACAGCAAGTATGAACATCATTTTATTGTCAAATATATTATTTATAGATGTACCATTATCCATACATAATCTTTTAACCCATACAACTTGTAAAATAGCCAGTATTATATAAGAAAATAGTGTTGTATATGCAGCTGCCATATACCCAAATAATTTTATAAAAATGTAATTTAATAATAAATTTAATCCTGCTGCCACAAACGATGGATACATTACATACTTAGTCTTTTTATAATAAACAGCAATATTTGAATATAAATTAGCATACGAAGTAAAAAATACTCCTGCTGCAATCGGTGGCATAATATAAATAGCTTCATAATATTCTTTTGTTGCTAAAATTTTTACAATTTCAGGAGCAAAGTATGTTAATAAAACAGCAATAATAGCATATGCTCCCATTAACATAGTGGATACTTTTTTTATATTATGATTTTTTTTATCAATATTTTGAAATAAATAAGGAATAAAAGAAGCATTTATAGCTTGCCAAACCATTAAGGATAAAGAACTAACAGTATATAAAGTACTATAAATACCAACTGCACTATTACTTACCATACTACTAATCATCATACGATCAGATACATTCAAAATTTGTCCTGCAATGTTATAACCTACAAGTGGAATACTAATTGATAAAGACATACTCCAATATTTTTTTGAATAAAATTTTTTACCTTTAAACATTATATATATCCAAATTATTGCAGCGACAACATAGACAACAAAATAATTTGCAAATAGTCTTGCACTTGCAGTATTATCACTACCATTCTTACTGAAATAAATAACAACAAATATTGAAAAAAAGGAAGCAATTATTGCTGTTAATATTGAAACTAATCCAGCTAACTTATATTTATATTCATACCTTTGTCTTGCAAGCCAAAAATCTCTTGCAGGCGCAAAAAGAAATCCAATTAACATTAGTACAATTACCGCATTTGTTAATCCTAATGTATGTTGCCAAAATGAAGGAGCTAATATATAAATAATTGCAATTAAAATTGCAATTATTGAGGTCAAAGAAAGAATAGAAGATTCATACTCATCCCTTTTATCTGAAAACTCATTCATTGCAACAGCAAAACCTCCAGATGTAAGAGATAATGTTGCAAATGCACTAATTAATGAATACCAAGAATTATAAATATTAACAATACCGATTTGATCTGTTGTCATCAACCTAGTAAAAATTGGAACAGTAATAATTGCTAATCCTCTAGTAAAGACTGAAGATGCAGTATATACAATAGCTGATTTAACACCTTCTGGAATAGATTTAATTTTATTCAATAATTTTATCATCTTTTATATTTCCTATTCTTCATTCAATCTTTCTTGAATATATGAAAGTTTGGAAATTGTTTCTTTTGTTTCTTCTAATGTCAATCTTCTTGTATTATTTGAATTGAATTCTGTTAACGTATTTCTTTCTTCATCTCCATCTTTGAAATACTTATCATAGTTCAATCCTCTATTATCTGCTGGCACTCTATAGAAATTACCCATATCTATTGCCTTTGCACATTCTTCATTTGTCAATAATGTTTCATACATCTTTTCTCCATGACGTATACCAATCACTTTGATTTCATCTTTATTTCCACCAAATAAATCACATACTGCTTCTGCCTGTGTTTGAATCGTACATGCTGGTGCTTTCATAATCAATAAGTCTCCATTTTCACCATGTTCAAACGCAAATAATACTAAATCTACTGCTTCATCTAAGCTCATGATAAATCTTGTCATAGATGGTTCAGTTACTGTAATAGTATTTCCTGCTTTTATTTGATCAATCCATAATGGAATAACTGATCCTCTAGAACACCTGACATTTCCATAACGCGTACAGCAGATCTTTGTCTTTCCTGACATTCTTGATTTAGCTACTGCTACTTTTTCTTCTACTGCTTTTGTAATACCCATTGCATTGATTGGATATGCTGCCTTATCTGTACTTAAACAGATAACTGCTTCTACTCCTTCTTCAATAGCTGCTGTTAAAACATTTTCTGTTCCAATAACATTTGTTTTAACAGCTTCCATTGGAAAGAACTCACAAGATGGTACTTGTTTCAATGCTGCTGCATGGAATATATAATCTACACCATGCATTGCATTCTTACAAGATTGTAAATCTCTTACATCTCCTATGTAGAATTTGATCTTGTCTGCCACTTCAGGCATCTTAGCTTGATATTCATGACGCATATCATCCTGTTTCTTTTCATCTCTGGAGAAGATTCTAATTTCTCCAATATCTGTATTTAAAAAGCGGTTCAACACCGCATTTCCAAAGCTACCAGTTCCTCCGGTAATCATTAATGTTTTTCCTTTAAATGATGACATTTACTTTATTCCTCCACTATTTATTATAAAATACAATTTGCATACTATTTTTTTTTAAGTCTTTTTATTAATTTTATATACTTATTGCTTTCTGAGAGACTATCATACTTACTAATACCTAATATTTTTTTAATAAAGAACACAATTTTCATTTTTATTCTTAAATCCAATGGAAATAATAAAATATTAGTAATCTTTTTTTCATATTTTTCATCGATTTCAATATTGTCCGGATGAATTAATGGAAATTCCAATTTATGAGTTGGAATCTCACAAAACCGTTTAGTTAATTCCATTTGAAGACTTGTCCCTCCATGTGTTGAAAACTCGTCTACCCCTATATTTCTAATTTGATTATATTTAGGAGAAATTCCATACATATTATTACTTCTAATTGAAAATAACATTTGATAATCCCATGATGCGTATTTATTAAATTTCTCTTTTCTATATATTTCGCCTTCTATACTTATTTTTCTCTGTTTTAAAAGACGTTTAGATTTATAAGAAGATATGAAATTTGACATATACTGTTCTTTTCTATAATTTAATAGGTTTCCATCATAATATTTTAAAAATTTTTCTTTCCATGAAGCCCAACCACAAGGTAATAAATGTTGTGTAAACATGTAACTATATTTTGAATCGTATTTTTCTAAATAATTTGTTCCGCAAATCCATAATATTTTAGAGTTGTTTTCATATTTTTCTAGTAACTCTTCACAATATTTAAAAAAAGTCTCCTCTGGGAGATTATCATCTTCTAAAAATATAGCTTTTTTTTCCCTTTCAAAAACCCATTTTGCTCCTTCTCCAATATTTTTATACACTCCTCTATTTTCTAATGCGTAATTTTTTATAATTTCACATTCCCAATTTATACTATTTTCTACATTTGTTCTCGTATCTGCTACAATTTTTTTTTCATCCTCATTACGTCCTTCATCTGATAATAAATAAATCTTTTGAGGCTGTATTTTAGACAAAACATTTATTATTCTCAATACTGTATCTGAGCGTTTAAATATGAACAAAACAACTGGAATGTTAAACTGATTTTTCATTTTATATACCTCCTCCTTTATATTCAAAAGCAGTATTTGTAAATCCTAAAAATATCAAACAATATAATATAGGCTTTTCAACAAAATTTTGTGTTGTAAATAACCAAACCATATAAATTATACTTACTAATATAAAAAATGCATTTTTATCATTTTTACAAAATTTAATAATGCCCCTCAATATTATTAAGAGATATATTAATCCAAATAACGCTCCCGTATATGTAAATGTATTTGCAGCAACAGTCCATTTTTCACCTAACAGCATTCCGATATATGGAACTAGTTCGCTATATCTAGAAAAACCCACTCCAAACACAGGGGAAGTTTGTATAATTTTCATATCAATCATTTGACCAATATTACGAGCTTTACTAGAAGTATTAGTATTTAATCCCTCAAATAATTTATCTTGTATATTTTGATATACTCCTAGTTCATTCATTATTAATAATATAATAAGCACTATTATAATACTTATTGCAGTTCTACTGACCATATTGTTCTTCTTTTTTTTCATTACAAACATTAACAACGCAAACAACATCAAAATGTAGGCTAGTGTTGAATATGTAGTAAGCATTGCAATAAAATAAACTATTAATCTATAATATTTATTTTTTTTATCTGTTATTAAAGTATTATATAGCGCTATTCCAATAAATACTGCAAAAGCTCCAGGCTCCCAAAAAATTGCACAATTTCTATCAGGTAGCTCTCGACAATATAAATAGATATAAAAATTAGTATATGAAATAGATTTTCCTTGTACTATTGGAAAACCACTTTGATGATTCACCAATACTCCTCTAAAAGAGTACATTACTATTGATATAAAACATATTATTAAAATAATATTGCTATATTTATTTAGAAATTCCCCTTTTTTCCAATAATTACTAATATATAATGCTATGACACAATAACTTAATATAAAAGTATAAGACATCCATGCAGAATAATCACTATTAGTAATAAAAGCAGATAACAGTAATAAAATGATAATAATTAAATAATTCATTCCTTTAATTATCTTATACTGTGAAATCATTTTTATAAGGAAAAAAAATAATAATATGAAATTTATACCAACAATTAATAATGATGGTAAATTAATCGTCCAAACACCTGATAAAAGAATTATCCAAATTGCTAATAAATATTTCTTTATTTCTACTAAATTTATTTTCAACAATTTTTTTCCTCCTTCTTTCACTTTATTAATTTCCGTTCTAATTATCGCAAATCTCTTTTAAACTTGATACATAACGAGAATAATGAAAAGAATCTTCTGCTAATTTTCGTGCGCTTTCTCTCATGAAATTTCTCTTGTTAATATCAGTTATCGAAATAGCATGTATTATTGCCTTATAAACATCTTTTGATGTATGACCTAAAGCAATTATTGAGTTTTCTTCATTTTTTAAATAGAGTCCTAAATCTGAAGTTAAATTGCATAATGGAGGCGTGCCACAAGCTAAACTTTCAACAATTTTAGTAGGAAAACCAGCTTTAGAATAACGTAATGACTCATCTCTTATTAAAAGAGAGTAATCTGCTCTTTTTACTAATTCTAAAGTCTCGTCCCTAGAAATTCGTCCATAAATTTTTAAACAATCTTTTATCGAATTAATTAAATCTATACTTACATCACAAGATTTAACTAATTGATCTTCATTAACCCCTATAATATTTACTTCTACTATTTTTCTTTGTTCTAAACTTAAAAAAGAAAAGCCTTCTATAATCTCTTTAAGATAATCTTTTTTTCCTGGACCACCTGCATATACAAAAATAAATTTCTCACTATTCTCTATACATTTTAATCGCGGAGTAATTTTTTTTATATCCATTATTACTGGAATTCTTTTTACATTGTTATTTCGTTGTTTAAAATACTCTTCTAAGAATGAACTGATTGCTATTACATTCCATAAATTATTTATAGCTTTCTTATTAGTATAGTCTTTTCTAATATATGCTAAATTAAATTTTCCATTTTTGAATTCCTCTGGTGAATACCATTCAACAGAATCATGAATTAGAACACAATTATATATTCTTTTTAATTTTTCAATTTTTTTAAAAGATTGTGGCATAATATCAACAACCATTAAAACATCTAGAAAATTATAATGCTGCTTAATATATCTATATACTTTTGTTCCAAATTTTACCCTACAAATTATTCTAGAGATTATATTTTCTTGATTCGGTCTAAATGAGATAAAATTTACACCATCATATTTACATATTTTATTATCAAAGTTTTTCCCATATCCTATAACAAGAACATCATAACCCAATTGTTTTAAAATTTTAGCGAAAGCATGTTGTCTAACAGCACCCGCATCACCTTCAGGATAACTATTTTCTGTTACTATTACAGCTTTTCTCATAAATCCTCCTCTATAACATCTATAATATGATTAATTTTATTTCTCACAAACGTATTAGGATTTATATTCTTAGTAACAATTGTTCCAGCTGCAATAACACTATTAGCACCGATTGTTACTCCTTTAGTTATAATACAATTTGCTCCAATCCATACATTATCCCCAATATTGATACTTTTTGTTACATATTCTCCATTAGTTTCTTTTGATTTATAATTATGATCATGATCATAAATACATACGTTAGGACCAATAGTTACTCTGTTACCTATTTTTATTTCTTCATGAGAGATAATATTACAATTTCGATTAATATAAACATTTTTGCCTATTAGAAGATCTCCACCAGAAGATCTAATGATTGCATTTTTTTCAATATTACATTTTTCTTTTATAATTATTTTTCCTCCGTTTGTAGATACAATAATATCTGCAAATGGACTAAATAGTTGAATTAAAGAACATCTTATTGAATTTAAACTTTTTATTCTTAATGTAATATTTCTTAATATATTAAAAATTATACGAAAATAATAATTAACCTTTCTATTCATACTTTTCTCCATTATCCAAATAGTCAAATAATTCCTTTAGAACTTGTTTAGATGTATATTTTTTCGCTTCATTAGAATTATTTTTTGATATTTCTAATACTAAATCTCTATTGTTATATAATTCAACAATCGCATTAGCTATCTCATGTGAATTTTTAATAGGCACTAGTATTCCATTTTTTTTATCTTTAACTATATCTTTGTTGTATAACCAATCAGTAGCGATTATTGGTATACCTGCAAAAAAAGCATCAATTATACATCCAGCAAAACCTTCGCCATGAAAATACGTTGGAAATAAGAGTGCAAAATAATTTTTTAGCACATCTACTGTTTGATTATAATTTGCAACACCTTTGTACTCTACAAAATCTTTATTTTGATTGATTAAATGTGCAAATCTCTCTTTATAATATTCTGGCACTATTCCATATAAATCTAATTTTACTTTCACACTTCCAAATATATCATTAGCTTCTTTGACTGCTTCAACAGCATCTTCTATTCCTTTATCTTTTGTTAATCTAGACAAAATACACAACTTAATATTTTCATTTTCATCAATTTTAATATCTTCAGATGCTCTTATTTTTTGTATTTTAAAATTTGTCATCATTTCTATATTTTTAATTCCTAAATTTCCCAAATCTTTTTTTAAGTTCGGTGTTTGAACAAACAATACTTCATATTTATTAAGTATTTTTATATATCTTGGATTTTTTTCTAAAAACGCCGGTAAAAAACCACCTATTACAATATAAAAAAGTTTTCTTTTAAAAAATACATTAAATATATCATATATTTGAGCAACAACTTTTAAACCATTATCTGCAGGAAATATCAATATATTTTCACTTTTTTTTAAAAGATTAACAGTATCTAAAAAAAATTTTATTGGATGCTTCTTCCATGCATTTGTATTTAAAATAAGAACATTATCATCACCATATCTTTTTTTTAATTCGTTTGTAGTAATTGTTGTCCTAACTGCTTGACCATCGGCTATTGGTCCACCATCACCGAATTGTCCCCAAATTCCTATTTTATATATCTTTTTTTTCATAATTATCCTTTCACTTTGACAACTTTAAAAATAATTGTGTATATTTTTTCATATTAGTAGATTTAGAGTATAAATCATGTCCAAATTCATACCCTTTTATCCCCATCTCATTGCATAACTCTTTATCATTTTTTAATTTTAATATAGCCTCTGACATTTTTTTTGCTTCTTCAGTTCCAAAAGCAAAACCAATACCATTTTCATTAATCATTGAATTATATTTCGATCCCTTATCAGATGATGTAATAATAGGTCTTTTACATGCCATTAATAATCCAGCTTTACTTGGAACTGAATTTCCAATAACCCCTTTTTTTAAAGGTATAATACATACGGAGCAAGCACTATAAACATCTGAAACTAGCTCTTGTTTTTGTAATGGAAGAAAAACTATATTATCAAGTTTTCTTTTTCTAACAAGATTTTCAAAATCTTGTTTTTGACTACCCTCACCAATCATTTGAAAAATAATATCTTTTTCATTTTTTAGTAATTCTGCAACCTGAACAATCATTTTATAATCAAAAACATACCCCATTGTTCCAGCATATTGAACATAAAATCGATTTGTATCCATCTCTGCAATTTGAACAAATTTATTATTTTTCCAATCAACTTCAGATACTGTTTCATCATTAAACCAATTTACAATTACTTCAATTTTATCTTTAGAAACTCCCTGTGCTATTAACTTATCCTTCATATCATCTGATATAGCCACAATAACATCTGACATTTTATAAGCTTTTTTTTGTAAATAAAAAAATATCTTTTGCATCCATCTATAAGGCATCACACCACTAGCAATACTGCTTCCTGGAAACATATCTTGTACATTATAAACAATTTTTTTCTTACTTTTTATAATCATTTTCACAACAGCAATATTGAACAACGCCGTTGGAGATGATTGTATAAATATAACATCACTGGTTAAAGCGTAATGTTTTATATATTTTTTTGATTTAATTGCATATTTAATACCATCTACATATCGCTTTACAAAATTAGATTTTTTTGTATTTGGCATTACTACCAAATTATAAGAAAAATTAGGATTATTTTTAAATTCTAATGGTACATGTTCTGAACTACTTTCCAGTGCATACCCTATATAATTAACTTTGTTTTCATTTTTTAGTAAATCATCTATCATTGAATGCATAAGATGAAATGATGGATTTGGTTTTTGATAAAAATCTACCGATGCAAAATATAATATATTCATTCTTTTTCTCCTAAATTAAATCTATATTCATACATTTCTCTTCCTTCAGCTGTTTTAAATTTTCTTTTTTTCTTAAAGCCATTTTTTTCATAAAAACAAATTGCACCTTCATTATCTATCGCATCAGTTTCCAAAGTAATATATGAGAATTTTGAAAAATCTACAATTTCCTTTAATTTATCAATCATCAATGATCCTACTCCTTTAGATTTTAATTTAGGATCAACACCAATTGAAGATAATTCGACATATTCATCTTCTCTCTTTGCTTCACTTGGCTTTAAAAATGCTCGTATTATATGCATAAATGCTGTTGGTTTTCTAAAAAAAGCTCCTAAACTATACCACGCAAATTGTATTAATCTTGTTTTTAACATAAATTTATACAATCCACTAAAATCACTAGAATATGCTAAAAAACCAATTGCTTGATTATTCTCTTCTGCAACCAAAAGATTTGAATCTTTATGTTTACAATATGATATATACATTTGATTTAAAAATCCTCTTCCCATAAACGTAAGGAAAAAACCATCAAACGTTTTTAAGTGAATTGTAACAATTTCATTGATTATTTTTTTTTCATTTGATTCTACTTTTCTTATAGTAATCATATTAAGTAATTATTCATATTCCTTTCCAAGAACAGCAAATACTGTTCTTAACATTGTTAAGATTTCTTCTAAAAAACTATAATTATTAATGCTCTCTAAATTAAATTTCATTTTGTCAACCAAAATTTTTTCGACATAAACTTTATCTATATCAGTAGCAATGTCTAATAATTTATCCTCATCTTTATATCGAATGCTTGACTCACTTGTAATACCCGCAGGGAGTAACAATGTGGCATACATCTCTGGTGTATACTGATCTACATATTTTTTTACTTCTGGTCTTGTTCCTACAAAAGACATATCTCCTATCAATACATTAAATAGTTGAGGTATTTCATCTATTCTATATTTTCTAATTTTTTCTCCTACTTTAGTTATTCTTGAATCATTTTTTGATGTGACAAGATTTCCAATCTTATCTGCATTATTGACCATGGTTCTAAATTTAAATATTCTAAATACTTTTCCATATTGAGTAATACGTTCTTGTCTATAGAATACTGGTCCTTTAGAATCTAATTTGATCCAGATAGAAAAGAAAATAATAATTGGAGATAATAAAACAATTAATACTAAAGAAACACATATATCAAATATTCTCTTTAATACTAATTGTCCTTTTTTCTTTCTAAGTATTTCATAATAAGGTCTTACTTCTTCTACCTGCATATAATCAGGTAATTCATTCCACTCTTTTACAAGCATGAAATAATCTCCTTAAAATTACCAATAATATAATCTACATCTTCATCACTTAACTTAGTATGAAGTGGTAAAGTAATTTCATTAATGAATTGATCATAAGCATTAGGATAATCTTTAATATCAAATCCTAGATTCTTATAAGCTGAAAGCATTGGAAGTGGTTTGTAATGTACATTACATGCTATTCCTCTTTCAGCCATTTTTTCTATAATTTCATTTCTTTGATCACCTGTAATATTTGGTACCCTTGTAATATAAAGGTGTCCACTTGATTGATGATCTTCATCATAATGATTTAATACTTCAACACCTAAAGGAGTAAAAGCTTCATTATATCTTTCAATGATTTCTTTTCTTCTTTTAAGCATTGCAGGATATCTTCTCATTTGAGCAAGTCCTATACCACCCATGATATCTGTCATATTACATTTATATAATGGTGCTACGACATCATATTCCCATGCTCCTAGTTTTGTTTTAGCTAACGCATCTTTGGATTGACCATGTAATGATAACAATTGAAGTTGTTTATAGATATCTTCATCATCTATTCCTTCAATTGTTCTCCAAGTAAGTGCTCCACCTTCAGCAGTCGTTAAATTCTTGACTGCATGAAAACTAAATGAACTAAAATCAGCAATTGACCCACACATTCTTCCATGCCATGAAGCACCAAAGGCATGTGCCGTGTCAGCATTGACTGATATTCTTCCCATTGCTTCTTGAATCTTATTGCTTGGTTTAAATAAGTTTTTTTTCTTTTCTACGATTTCATAGATTCTATCATAGTCACAAGGAACTCCTCCTAGATCAACTGGAATGATAACTTTTGTTTTTTCAGTGATTGCCTTTTCTAAAGCATCGTAATCCATTTCTAAGCTATCTTTTTTAACATCCACTAAAACAAGTTTAGCTCCTACATGACATACAACTGATGCACTAGCTGTATAGGTATAAGCAGGTACGATAACTTCATCACCTTCACCTACTCCTAATACTCTTAATGCCATTTCTGCACAAGCAGTTTGTGAATTTAAACAGACTGCTTTATTGACACCTACATATTTAGCTATTTGTCTTTCAAATTCTTTAACTTTAGGACCTGTAGTGATCCATCCATTTCTTAAGGTATCAGCTACTTCATTGATTTCATCTTCACTCATATCTGGTGGTGAAAATGGTATAACTCTTTTGTCCATACTATATCCTCCCCCTCTTTTAAATATAAAAAGAATATAGTTTACCTATCCAATAAGTATTTATATTGGACTAGGTAAACTATATTCAAATAAGATGTATAGGCGGCTCCCCCTACGCTATACTTCTTTATTTTGCATTTCTATCCCTGCTTTTAGTTTCTTGTTTAAGAATTCAATATTCAGTACTGCTTCATGACTTTTTTTATCTACTGCAACGATATGTTCTTCTAATTCTTTCAATGGTCCTTCAATGATCTTTGTTCTTCCATTGACCTTGTATCCTTTTGACATTACTAAGATGTATTGTCTATTCAAAAGGATATCTAGAAGCTTTATTTCTTCTCTAGTTAGTGCTGATACTTCTTCCTTTTTTAGTTCTCTGATAACTCCATCTCTTTCTTCTTTCATTAATAAAAGCAATGTATCAAACTCTGTCTGATTCATTCTTGTTTTAATAAAGAGATATCCTGGAAACATATTCTGGATAACGATCTTATCTTTAGATCGTATATATCTTTCCATCCTTGGGATGAAAGCTTCCGTATCTTTTTTGAGATTGAATGTATGATAGAGCTTTTCTATCTTTAAGCTTTGACAGAACAGGACATAATAGTTCATTCGCTTTTTTCCTGTCTTTTCAAAGCTCTCTGTTTAAGACATTCAAAGATGCTTTGATAGTCATCACATACCTTCATTTGATCAACGAGTTCTATTTCATTGTCTTCTAGTTCTTGGATAGCAAAGTCCAGCATGTCTTTTAACAGTTCTTCATTTTCATTCATCAGTTTTTCTTTATATTTATCCATAGGATCATACATACTTGTAAATACAGCCATTTGTTTTCTCCTTTTTTGACATTAAAACAAAAGCAGAAGTTTCAATGTTTGTAGGCATAATAAAAACCATAGATTATTAAATTCTACGAATGAACTATAGCACAAATAAACCCTAAAAGAAACATAATTCTACTTTTTTCTTTTTATTTTAAAAAAGCAATGTCGTTTAGTAAAATATAAGGTCGTTCAGTAATAAAAATAAAGAAAAAGAGGAGAAATATATGGAAGAAAAAAAACTAACAATTCAAGAAGAATGGCTACTAACTAAGAAGATCTCTGTTAAATATTCTACATATTGTAAGTATGAAAGTATTGTCACAAAACACATAAATCCTTATTTAAAAGAAAATAAAATAGAAGAATTAACAGAGCTTCATATTATTCATTACATTGATCATTTAATCAATGTAATGAATTTATCTACAAGTATTGTTAATTCTATTCAGTGTACGTTAAAGGCTATTTATAGATACGGTGAACGTACACATGGATTAAAGAAATTAGATTTTAATGTTATTAAGTTTAGTCAAAAATCTAAAACTAAAGAACCACTTACATTAGAAAAAGAAATGATTATCTGGCAGTATTGTTTAAACAATAAAGAAAGAATATCACTCGCAATGTCTTTAGGATTATATGCAGGACTTAGAATAGGCGAAATATGTGCCTTAAAATGGGAAGATATTGATTTAGATAATAGTATGATTTCTATAACTAAAACAGTACAAAGATTAAAAAGTGAAAATCATGAACAAAAAACACAGCTCTATATTTTAGAACCAAAATCAACAAGTTCTATTCGAAGTGTGATACTTCCTGATTTTTTAACAGAATATTTAAAAAAATATAATGATCTTTATAACAAAGATTTCTTTATTTTATCAAATAAAGAAATCCCTGTAGATCCTAGAATTATTCAAAAAAATTTTAGGAAAATATGCAAAGCTAATGATATCGATGCTACATTTCATACATTAAGACATACCTATGCTACAAACTGTATTAAAACAAATATTGATGTAAAAACATTAAGTGAAACATTAGGACATGCTAATGTTAATATTACACTTAATCGTTATGTACATACATCATTAGATTTTAAAAAACAACAAATTAATAAAATAGAACCCCCAATAAAGCCGTAGAATTTAATATTCTGCGTATTTTTATTAATACAAAAAGAGATGTCTAGAAATCAATTTCTAAACATTCCTTTGTTTATAATAATATGTTTTCTTTCTAATATTTTACACTCTCACGAAATAGAACAACATCATATACAAATAATGTTTTACTGATTATTTGTAAGAAAAGACTTTGCTTAAATAATATTCTTACATAAAAGTGGTATCCATTTTCGTGATACCACTTTTTTTACTTTGAATTATTATCCATTTTAACTACATAACATTGTTTTTTATAAAAAGAGATTCCATATCCTACAACATTTTCATATTTCTTAAATCTTCTTTCCTCTAAATACTTTTGATCTATGATTTGTTGTACACCTTCTCTAGCATCATCTATCAAATCATCTTCACTTATAGAATGTTTACATTCTATAAGTACTACTGTTCCTAATATACTATCAGGCAAAACACATACATCAAATCTTCCATGACCTGCTTCTCTATTAGATGTCACTTCATAATCATTCAATAATCCTACTAAGAATCCATGATAAAAAGATTCTTGATTATCAAAGTAACTAATGCTTCTTAATAATATGTCATTAAGCAATAGATTTACTTTCTTTGTATCACCTTGAATAAGTTCTTGATAAAGTTTATTCTTTCTACTTGTTGTATAATCTTCAAAGTAAGCCATGAATGTTTGTTTATAGATTTCATACACTTCTTTATTTGGAATAACAAGTCTATATTTGTTTTCTCCTAAATCTTCAATGACTCTTAAATAACCTGTAAGTAAAAGAAAACTATAGATATTATTGATATTATCCATTTCTCGATAAGTAAGTTCTGGTCTGATATACTTAGTTAAAGCATGTCCATTCATTAATGGTTCAAATTCTTGTCGTAATTTTCTATCACCATTTTGGATATAATTCACGACAAGATCATTTCCACTAGTATTTGCCCAAAAGGAAACAGGTTTAAAAGATTGATCCTGTATTTTATTTTTGACATACATCAATGTACTCCAAGGATTATAGATTTCTATATTTCCAAATAGATAACCATCATACCATTCTTTGACTTCATCCATATAAGATGATAATTGATAATCTTCTAATAACTGTTTGACTTCTTTTTCATTAAAGCCAAAATACTCACTACCTCTATTATTTAAAAGAGAATAAGAAGTAAAATTGTTTAAACCGGTAAAGATACTTTCTTTAGATATTCTAAGACATCCTGTCATGATTCCTTTTTCTAAAACATCGTTTGTCTTAAGCACTGAAGAAAAAACACTTCTTAAAAAATCAACCATTTCATCATAATAATTATTTTGATACGCTGATTGTAATGGAACATCATATTCATCAATAAGAATAATGATTTTTTGATGATATGGGTATATAAAGCATTAGATATAATCCTTAATGAAAATTTTAAATCTTCAATATCAGCTATGCGATTATGAAATTTATTTAAAATTTCTTTTGTTGTATTAGTTAATTGAGCTGAAGATAATATTTCCAATTTTTTTCTAATAATTCATAGATGATATTAGAAAAAGCAATTATTTGAGCTTTAAAGGAAGAACTTTTCATATCTTTCAAAGAGATAAAAATGGTTGGATATTTATTTTGATATTTTAATACTTCTTTATTTTTTGAAATATTTAAACGATTAAATAAATAAGTATTTTCTTTGATAGAAAAGAAATAATAAAGTATAGACATATTAAGTGTCTTACCAAATCTTCACAATCTTGTACAAAAGACAACTTGTTCATTTAAAATATCTATAATTAAATTTGTTTTATCTATATAATAGTAATATTTATCAATCATTTCTTTAAAGTTTTCTATTCCTATAGGTATTAGCTTCATATAATCATTCCCTTCAATTATGATTATACTGATATAAGCCCTTATTTCTATTGGATTATTTAGTCAAAATAATTATTATTAAAATCTATTTTGGACTTGTAGTATTAATTCTAACCAAGAAAATCATTTTCAAATAAAAAAGATACGATTTCTCGTACCTTATTTTATTATTTTAACTAAAAGGCTATTCGACACCAATAATACTTTTCTATCAGATATTCATTCTTTAATTGATCAAATACCGTTGTTTTATCCTCTAACTCATATAAATAATCTTGTTTTAATTCTATAGTTTCCTTATTTATATATACAATGGTAAACATATTATTATCCTTTATATAGTTCATGTTAATTATTTAAAAAATTTCAACATTAACAACTACATTGCCAATGCAGTTCACTTGTTGAATAACAAACAGGTTTCTTTGTGTTTTACCCTATACGATTCCTTAACCTACGACGCTTCTAACGCTCGGATCAAGGCTAATCATGAGTATCATTATTTCAGATTGTATATTAATCTTGGACATTGTCTTTATTAACTTGTCAATGTTCTCTTCAAGGAAAAAATCCCCTTATATATATAAGGAGATTCAAAGAAGATTTTTTAAGCTATTTCTAAATATTATAAAGACGATTATATCACATATATAATTCTACATTTATACTTAATGAGTCATCAAAGCATCCTAATCTTACGCTCAAAGCCTCTTCAACTTCCTCCATCTCATATTCGTCTAACCGACCTAAACATCTAATTAATCTTGATTTATCAATCGTTCTTATTTACTTGCACATTATTATAGAATCATGTTCAAGATCCTCTCGGCTGTTAATAAAGACATGTGTTGGTAAATTTTCTTTTTTTGCTACGTGAGATGGCAGTGATGCAACTATAGTAGTGCTACTAAAATAATTTCCTGCATCATTTTGTAAAATAACTACAGGTCTTATCCCACCTTGTTCAGAACCTTGATACGGATTTAAGTCGGCTACGTATATTTCACCTCTACTGATTTTTTTATCATTGCATACTCCTTTCATATAATTACAATACTATTTAATGTTCAACTCGCATGAATATGTTAAAAAAATCTCCTTAAATATAAGGAGATTCAATAAAGCATTTTTAAGTTATGATCTTTGAATTAATCATTAATGTTATAACTATTTTTAATAACAATTATAAACAAATAAAAAAGATCATTTAAGGGGAATGATCTTCTTTATTTTTATAGGGAATTCGTGTAATAAAAAAATTAATATCTTGGGAAACTATTACTTAAAATGTAAATATATGAGATATAAATATATATGGGTTATCTCATCCTTTTACATGTTAATTTTTATTACAATTATCATTATAATGAAATATAACGAATTGAGTAGAGACAAGCATCCTAAATAAATCATTAGTATTTGTGCAATGTGCACAAATGATGTGAAGTGTTAAGAGCTTGTTTTTATTAATAAAATAATTTAAAAAAGACTGTCAACTTCATATTTGTCAACAGTCTTAAATCTCCTTAAAATAATGAGATTTATAAAACATTTTTAAGTTACGATATTTAAATTAATCATTAATGTCATAACCGTTTTTAATTAGAACTTCTTTAATTTTTTCATGTGCTATTTTAATAGAATATTGACACTCCCCATGTCTAAAGACAGGGGATTCTTGCTACCTGCCAACATTGTTGGCTGACCAGTTCATTTCTGATAGGTCGCAGTGCAAGATAGGGGTATGCCATTACCCCTCCTAGAGCAGAACCTATAGTTCTCTAGGCAGTATATCTGTTACCAATATACTCAGTTGAGTTGCATATATTTATAGCTCCTAGCAGATCCCTATGTGTATGATATCCACATCTGCATATATAATTCCTGTCATTTGCATGATGAACACTTCCACATATCGGACAAATTTGACTTGTATATGCTGGATCTACATACTCAACTTCTATGCCTGCAAGTTTTGCTTTGTATTCTATAAATGTAGCTAGTCTATAGAACGACCACGTATGCAGGCTATGATTGTTTTTTCGACTTGTTCTTGTCGTAGAACGTATGTTTTGAAGTCGTTCTAATTTGATTACTGATACATCATGAGCTTTTGCCGTATTTACGATTTCACGACTTAGCTTATGATCTATATCTTTCATGATACGTTGTTCTTTGTTGTTGATTTTGACAACCGCCTTTGGCTTCTTTGCTTTTTGAAATCTTTTTCTAAGATTGTTGAAGTGTCTTCTTATATATTTGTTTTTTCTCCCATTTCCATAAAACTTGATACTTCCATCTGGACAGTAACTTACCGCAGGACATTTGATTCCAAGATCAACACCCATGACATTGTCATTTGAAGAAGCGGCATCTTCTTTGGCATCATAGACGATTTGTGCTACGAGATCATGTCCTTTTACAACAATGCGCATCGTTCCTAATTTACTGGATGAAAAAATTGATTTCTGTCTTTTGGATATTTTTGTTTTGACTGATATACGTTTTGACTTACCATTGATCATCACTGGAAAGCTTATACAGTCATCATTGATCCTAAAGTTTTGGTTGTTGATATAACAGCACATTTTTTTCAAAACAGGATGTCTTACTTTAGTATTTGAATTTCTTAAAGCCTTATTATATTTTCTTATGATGGACTTGGCGTCTCGGATACATTGATTACATAAGGCACTTGGAAGATTCACCTTTACATCTGCCGTTGTCATCTTTGTAATAGTTCTTCCATTAGCAGCATCAAAAACAAGCTTATTGACTGTAGAAATATATTCCGACATCGTTGCCTTGATCAATTCTGTTTGATATTTGTTTGGACAAAGCTTGACTGTTTCTGTTAATTGCATAGATATCACCT
>NZ_JAJDKA010000059.1:0-18655 GCF_020589945.1 Faecalibacillus sp. MSK20_93
TTATTCAAATTTAAGTACTTTTTTATTTATTGTCCTTGACATGGGGTCCACATTATTTCTACTAATGTAAATCCTTTTTTATTAAATCTTTTAATCATTTAAATCACCTCGAATACTTATGTAAAAAGCCACTACATTATATGCAGTGGTTTTTTTTAGAAGTAAAACTATTCTTGATTTTTAACTTTAACATCTTTGTTTTTAGTTAATGTAGCTTCTTTAGCTTTACCATCATCACTAGTCCATTTAATTGTATAGACATCACCTGATTTTGAAATAGATTTTACTTCTGGTAATTTAGTCATATCTTTTGCTTTTTTACAAATACCTTCAGCAGAATAATCTGCAGCTTCTCCTAATGCTTCAGCTTTTGCTTCTTCAGTTTGGATTACTACATAGATTGATCTAGCTTCTTGAATGTATCTTTCATCTTTAGCTTCGTTTACATATCCTAATACTGATGGTACAGCAATTGCAGCTAAGATAGCTAAGATTACTAATACTACGATGATTTCAACTAATGTGAAACCTTTTTTGTTAGATTTTTTTTGTAATTTTTTTAATAAATCTTTCATCATTTCTTTTTTTTTCTCCCTTGTCTTGATATTTAAAGAAATCCTAGAAAGTTAAAAACCACCTATTATCTTGGTGGTTGCTATAACTTATAGATACACGAAAATATATCTTAATAGGTTAGGGCAACCGGCGATCATAGCACTTACGTACTTTAGACCCTAGGGCTTTGCGTCACTGTTTTTCAACAGCTTTGCCTTTTTCTTTTCTTTACAAATGTAGAATAATATTTTTAAAGGGAATTTGCAACAAATTCCCCTTAAATTCGACCTTTTTTCACATATTTTTATAATTGAACAATCAATTCTATTATTTTTTGATAGTTATCTTTAACTATTTGTAGAAGTTTACCTGCTTCTTCAAGTTCTTCATCATTTAAGTTTTCTTTTTTTCTTAAACATTCTGTTAAATTACAACTTGCTTGATATAAATCATCAAATCCCAAATTAACACTTGTTCCTTTCAAGGTATGAATAAAACGGAAGGCTTCTTTATAATCAGCTTTATTAAAAGCATCAATAAGATTATCAAATGTTTCATCATCTTTAAATTTCAATACAAATTTTCTAATAAATTCTTCATTAAGTAATCTTCTTTTAACATCTTCAAAGTTCCCACCAACTTGTTTGTAAAATTCTTCTAACTCCATAAACAACTCTCCTATAATATTTCTATATCTCCTAATACCCCTAAAGCTTCTTCACCATCATAAATAACTTGTACAGTTATTTTAACATCTTTAATTGTATTATTGATTTTAAGTTTTGTATTCATCGAAAACTTATCTTTTTCTTTTTCTAAATCAATAGCTTGTTGTATGAATACATTAAAATCATTATTAATAAATAGTTTTGTAACTTTTTCATTACTTAATGGATCTATAATTTTAGGTTCTATATTTAATAATAATGCATCTTTTTTAGATAATGTAAGTAATGGTGGTACAACTGAATATTCAAATTGAATATTATTAGATAATTCACTGTAAAATTTATATTTTGATTTTTCAAAATATAAATCTTGATAAAGTAAATTAGATAAATTAAGACCTTCATCTTTTAAATGTTCTTGTGTACGTTCTTCAAAATATTCATTATCTTCATAAAATTCATTAATTTTTAAATCATTTTGAATGTATGATTCAATATCCATTAAACATTCTATAAGTAAAGGATTAAAAACACCACATTTGCCTTTTTGAATCATTTTTAAAGCTTCTTCATGACTATAAGCCTCTTTATAAACACGTTTACTTGTTAAAGCATCATATGCATCAACAATTGAAACAACTTGTGCCGCAATAGGAATTTCTTCTCCTTTTAAACCATCTGGATAACCATTTCCATCATATCTTTCATGATGCCATCGACATATTTGATAACCATATTTTACAATTGGTTCATCATTATAAAATGGTAAACTATTTAACATCTTTGCACCGATGATAACATGTGATTTCATAACTTCCATCTCTTCTTTAGTAAGGGATGATGGTTTATTTAAGATTTCTTCTGGAATAGCAATCTTTCCTATATCATGTAAAGAAGAAGCCACTTCAATTGAAATCATATCATCTAAAGTTAAGGAATATTGATTTGTTTTCTTAACTAAAATATTTAATAACAATTTTGTAAGTTTTTTAATGTGTAATACATGTAAACCACTTTCTCCATTACGTGATTCAACGATATGACTTAAGATCATAATCATCATATCGTTATTTTTATATTTTTCATAGATTTGTTTATTAATGATGGTTGTAAGTTTTTTTTGTCTTTTATAATGAGAAATAATATTATTAACTTTTTTTAAGACAACAGCAGATGAAAACGGTCTTGTAATATAACCTGATACCCCTAATTCATAGGCTTTTTCAATACTTTGATCATCTTTATCGATAGAAATAATCATCACTGCTATTTCATCAATTAAATGATTTTGATTCATATATTTTAAAACCTCAAAACCATCCATTTCAGGCATAACAAGATCTAATAAAACAAGCGCAATATTCTTATCAGCTTTCATATACTCTAATGCTTCATAGCCATTTTTTGCTTCTATAACTGTATATTGATTTAATATTTCTGATAATATTTCACGATTAAATTTTGAATCATCAACAATCAGTATTTTCCCATTTTTATCCATCCTAATCACCCTCATTACACCTTATTAATTTTAAATAAATATTTTTCCCAGATAAAATCGCATATCTTCTACTTAATTTATTATACCACTTTAATCCCTTTTGATTTTGATATAATAAACTAATAAAGTGAGTAATAATATTAAGTTCAAATTCTTCTAACTCTATTTCACCATAAAAACTCTTTTCAAATAACTCACAAACTCTTAAAAATTCTCCTTCATAAATGATTCCCATCTTTTCTAAAGTATCATCCACTTTTAAAGAATCTAAACCTAAACGATAATCAATTCCATAAGATTTTAAATACATCTCCATCAATCCATATAAATACTTCACTTTTCGAGTAACCGAAGCTCGTTGATAAGCATGTTTAATTCCAATATTTAAGAATAATCTTCTAATTTCTAAGTAGATCCAAACAATAAATAAAACAACACATCCAATTGTAAAAACACCCATTACAAGTGATTCCATACTTTCAATACCACTAACAATGTTATAAATCATCCCACCATTTTGACCATCATTAACACCTTGAGAATCCTTATGTCCCTTTTCAATATTTACTTGACTATTATCTCCTTGTGGAGTAGCAACCATATTCATTAGTGTATAAACATCATAATAATATCCCGGTGTTACATCAATAGGCAACCATCCCATACCATCAAAATAAACTTCTACCCAAGCATGACCATCTTTTGATGTAAGAGTAGCATTCCCTTCTTCATCAATAGCGTCACTTTTTAATAAATATCCTTCAACATATCTTGCTGGAATATTATAATGGCGAAAAGCTTCTACTGCTGCTGAAGCAAATAAAACATCATTTCCTGAAATCTTTTGATTTAAAAAATCTTCAAGAACATTTTCACTTTGAGTATTTGTTTTTTCATCATATTTCATATATTTAGTAAGTGTATCTCTAATATGTTGTGAAATTGAATAAATACCTGTATTTTCAAATTCATCTTGATCAAATAAATGAGCAATCGTTTTTTCTAATCCCTGATCAACTGTCTGATAATTTTCATAAACAAATTGTCGATAAACAGCTTCTGTATCTAAATATTTCTTTTGAGATTTATTTGGTTGGTTAAGCCAGTCACTTCCTGTCATCAATTCACTTGGTGAGACAGAAGATGTTTCTGTATAACTATAATTCTTTGTTCCAAAGAGAGCATTTGACTTTAAATTAAGATCTTTTTGAATCAATGATGATGAAACATCTTTTTTAGAAACAGAATAAGGTGTATAGAGATATTTTTTATTAGCTCCTGTATTATTAATTTCTACTTTTTGAGATGTATCATCTAATTGAGATAATTTTTCATAAAGACTATATTGATAAGATGAAGAAAAATTCTTGTTTTCTAACCATTTCAACATTCCTTCATGTTTTCCATTATAACTTGCTCTTTTTAAATCTTGCCATTGATTATTTTGTAAAGTACTCCCTACAAACCCCTTTAAATACAAATTCTTTCTTTGTGAAACAGCTAATTGTAGACGTTCTTCTTCATTTTCATGAATTATAGATGCTTGCTTTAAATTACCTTGTGGAAGATTATCTTTACCATAACGAAGATCTTCTACTTGTTGTAAGACTTCTTTTTTTATTTGTTGTAAAGATAAATTATCTTGATAAACAGGTAACGCTACAGCCACAAAAATAATTGAAATAATCACAAGCCATTGAACTGTTTTTGAATTGATCACTTTATTTTGGTAATACATACAAATCATCAAAAGAGTGATTATACAAAGTGATCCCCCAATAAAAGAAAAACGATCAATCCATAAAGTAAAGGCAAAAACAATGGAAAAGATAAGAATAATACCCATCATTTTTTCTTTTTTTATCGAACGATAAATAAAATAAGTAATAAATAGAATAACAACCAAACTAAAAGCTTGTATATGACTTGTTGTAATAGCTTTAGTCATCATCAGATTTCTAGCATCATCAAATTGAACATTATACCATTGAATACAATAATTTATAATTCCCAAAAAGCCATAATAAAAACTTTGAAATGAATAAATAATCCCAATAATAAAAGTCATCACTATAGGAAAAATAATCTCTTTTGTTTTATAAGATAAAAGATTTACTCCTATTAAAACAAATAAACTGACAATAATTTCTAACAACCATGAACTTTCTACGATACTATGATAAAAGCACAAAAAACTAATCACTAATACAAATGAATAAAGGAGGGTCGTACTTAAAGAAATAATTTTATTTTTTTCCATTTTTGACCTCCTTATATTTCAAAACGATATGTATTTTCATCAATTAAGTCAACAGGTAATTCATATAATTGATTTTGATGATGTTTTGTTGTTTGTACTTTTTCAAGATGATCTTTTACAGTGATTGCACTAACACTTAAAAAATCATTTAATTTTGAAATTTCTTCATTGAAATTTCCTGCTGTAACATAAATCATTTTTGTAAAAATCAAATCTAACTGTTCACTCATAAAAAGATGTAATGCATCTCCGTTTTGTAAAGAAACACCTTTATAAAACCATTGTTCTAATGTCGTATAGTAATCTTGAACATTATTCATTTCTAACCAATAAAAACTTCCATGATCATAAAGTGCTACATAATGACCTATATTTTTAAGTAATAATTCTTCTGACATACTCATTGCAAAAGATAATGCTTTTGATAAAACCTTTTTATCAACTTCTTCATTTTGATCATTTAAACCAATATCAACTAATAAAACTGTTTCAAAACTACTATTGTGTGTCCCTTCTTTAAGAAGCATCTGTCTAGTTTTAGCTGTTAATTTCCAATGAACATGACGAATATCATCTCCTTGATAATATTGTTTTAAATCAAAGATTTCAGACATATCAGGACCTTTTTTATATTGATATTGTAAAAGACCATTTTCATAAGGTTTTGAAAGTTCATTATAAAGCAGTTCCATAGAAATCTTATGAGGATAAATCACAACATGATGTTTTTTATCTTGTGGAAAAGAGACACGACAAAAACCAAATACATCATATAAATAAATATTTTCATAAGAAAATGTTACTTCTCCACAATATGTTGCTGTATATTGATGTTCTTTCTTCGAATATTTCATTCCTAAAGGAATAAATATTCTTTTTCTAATTTGACTTTGTAACGTATTGTTTTCATAAACAAAATCATACTCTATTCTTCCAGAAACAAGTAATCTATATTGACTTGTTATTTCAGATACAAAAGATAAACGTTTTCCTACTTCTCCTTGTTTTTGTCCATGAAGATCAAGTTGAATATAACGTGCTTCTAATTTCAACAAAATGAAAAGCATAAGAGGAAATAAAATACTTATTGCCCAAATAACTAAAAAGTAGAAATAAGTCGAATAAATATATGCAATAAAAATGAGAATATTGATAACTGCATAAACAAAATATTTATTTTTCATAATCTAATCAGCCAATGGTGGTTTCACTTCCACTAAAATTTCTTTTAAAATATCTCTGGCATCTAATCCTTCTACCCTTGCTTGTGGACGTAAAATCAAACGATGTGCACAAACATCTAAAAAAACATCTTGTACATCTTCTGGAATAACATAGATACGATCTTCTAATACGGCATGTGCTTTAGCCATTTGTACAAGTGCTAAAACCCCACGAGGAGAAACACCTAATTCAACAAGGGGCATTTCTCTTGTTTTTTCACATAATAAGACAATATATTTTAAAACATCATCACTGATACGTACAGATGATAAATAGTTTTGTACTTCTATAACATTTTCTTTTGAAGCAACTACTTTAATTTTATCAATTGGATTATCATATCGACGCGATTTAATAATCTCAATTTGTTTATCTAAATCAGGATATCCAATCGATAAACATACCATAAAACGGTCTAATTGAGATTCTGGTAAAGGTTGTGTCCCTGCTGAACCAATTGGGTTTTGTGTCGCTATTGAAATAAATGGATGAGGTAAATCATAAGTAACACCATCAACTGTCACATTATGTTCTTCCATAGCTTCTAATAAAGCAGCTTGTGTTTTTGGTGATGTACGGTTAATTTCATCTGCTAAAAGTAAATTACTAAAAACAGCCCCTGGTCTAAATTCAAATTTTTGAGTTTCATTATTTAACATTGTAAAACCAACAATATCAGAAGGTAAGGTATCTGTTGTAAACTGAATTCTTTTATAATCCAAACCTAAAGCTTTAGAAAAAGCTAACGCCAATGTTGTTTTCCCCGTACCAGGAGTATCATTTAATAAAATATGTCCTCCAGCATAAATTGTCATTAATACTTTTTTAATGATTTCATCCTTACCAATGAATACTTTTGATATTTCATCAATAATATGTTGTGATTGCTCAATTATCATTTTCTTCTCCCTCGTTTTCTAAAGCTTCTTGTTGATTGTTATTTGAATCATCTTGTTCCTGATTATTCTCTGTCTGTATTTCTTGTTGATCATCTCTTGTTTGAGTATTAGGCTCTTCTATTTGATTATCTAAATTTTGATTTTCGTTTATTTCAGGTACCACATAATTTAATAATGCTGCAACCTTCTTTTCTGCTTCTTTAATTTCATTTTCATGAATTTGAGCATCTGATATTTCATATCCTGCAAAACTATATTTCCAATTATCTATGTATGTTTGTTCTAAACCTGTCGCATCACCTGAAAGTGTAACATGAAAATCATCTGCTAAATCTTGACCAAATTCAAAACCATTTCCATCACCATAATAATAAAGTAAGATAGGTGTAGCATTTTGGAAAACAATTTCCTTTAGAGTACTTCCAAAATTATTTGTCCAAAGCCGTGCTGGATACTCTGCATTATTCCCATAAACTTTTGGAAATGTCACTTTTGTAAGACTCGTACCACTAAATGCAGCCATTCCTATTGGACCTAAGCCATCTGGCAAAGTAAGTTCACCTTCTAATTTTGTTTCATAAAAAGCATAATCATCAATCCAATACATATCATCTGTCATATTTAATTGAATCGATGTAATAGGAACGCTCTCGAAAGCATTCATACAAATCTCAAAGGTACCTTCTTTCGTAGCAACAGCTCCACTAATATCTGTTGTTGCACTAATTAAATAAAATTCATTATCCACTGTAATTGTATTTCCATCTTGATCTGATCCTCTAGCATAACCATATAAGATAGCTCCACCATAAGATTCATCTAAAAAATAACTACTACTATATGTATTACCACCATAATATCCATCGCCATCATAAGGAACAAACATTTTTTGATTCGTTGATGGTAAATAATAATTTTCAAAATTTGCATTTTTAGCATTTAAGGCAATATAACGAAGATTAGGAAAGGATCCATCCGTTATTTCCAAAGCATTTTCTTGAATTGTAATCGTATCTGTATTAGCTGAGAAAATGCCTTCTAAGTCATCACAACCATAAAAAGCATAGCTATCAATTTGTACCACTTGTTTAGATAATTTTACAGATTTCAATTGTTTACAATTTGAAAAAGCATTTTTACCAATTTCAGTAATTATTACTCCTGGAATACTATCTTCATCAAAATAAACCAAATCACTTGGCGCATTTAATAAAATGGTTGCATGTGCACGATCTCGATAATACATTTCTAAATATTCAAAACCATCTTTTACATTTAATGATGAATCGGTTTCATTCAATAAAGCAAACTCTGTTGGTTCTAATAAATCACTCCATTTAGATTCATACAAATGATAATAATTTCTAGCAATACTAATTCCTTTAAGATTATCACTATCACTAAAAGTATCTTTATAAACACTTGGCATATTTTGAGTTAAAATCATCACATCTTCAACACCACTGTCTTTAAAAATTTGATGACCTAATTCAATATTTCCTCCTGTTAAAATAATCTGTGTAATATCACTATTTCCACTAAAAGCTTGATCAGCTATTTTTTCTACTGTTTCAGGAATAACAATTGTCCCACTTGCACTATCTAAAGTACTTACTAGTATCTTTTCATCATCACTAAAAACCAAATTATTACTTACTGTATAATCATAAGATTCATTATTTTCATTAACTATACTTGTTACAAAACTTCCATAACTCTTTTTAAAATAGTCTAAATAATATTGATCAGGTACGTGAACTGTTGAATCTGTAGGAATATTAGAAAAAGAATGGCTATCTATCAAACACTTACCTTCAAAATAAATATCATGAACATACCACGAAATAGAACTACTAATTGATGTAACTCCTTCAGGAATATAAATAGCATCAGCTATTGGTGTTTGAAGAATCACTGTTTGAGATTTATCCATTAATAATCCATCTTCATTTGAACTAAAATTAGGATTATTTTCATCAACGACATACTTTCCATATAAATCAGGTCCTGTCCAGCCATAACCAAAAGAAATATCATCAACGATCTCTGAAATATAAAAATCACCATTAAATTCTTTTCCAAAAATATCATTTAATTCTACTTTTTTTATACCATCTGGTACATGAATATCAGCATTTAAATCTCCAACATAATTGGTAAAAGCATATTCATAAATTGTCGCAAATATTGGTGAAAAAATCGTTTTATCTTGTAATTGAACAATATATTCCTCTGGTAAATCTACCATTTCTTGAGGAACAAGTGTAATTCTTCCTTTTTGAGTGATTGTGTAGTAAGATTGATCTTCAATAACACTACCATCTTCCTCTTTCCAGCCAATAAACATTTGTGTAGAATCTTGATATGTTGGAATTATTAAATTGTAATATTTTCGTAAATCTTCTGTTTCATCTTTCTTTAAATAAAAATATTTTATTTCTTGTTGATTATAGTCTTGTAAGGAAATACGTGCCTGATAATCAACTTTAAATTCATAAATATATTCTTGCCATGGACTTGATCCATTTAGTCTAAAATAAAATGATACTTTAAAGTTTTCTGTTGCATATTGAGGATAAGAACCTATTTTAAAATTATCATTATAATTTTCTATTCTATAAAGTGTTGGATAGCTATCCCCCTCTTTCCTTTCTGAAACCATCACAACCATATTACAAAGTAATTTCCATGGAGTGATCACACAACCATCATAGAGCATTGTAAGATTGTCAAGATATAAATCTTCTGCAGCCATAAAATGAATATTGTATTTTGCATTTTCTTTTTGTTCAATTCCTGTATTTGGCAAAGAAATGGCATCTTTATAAATCTCATTATTCGATAAATCTGGTAGCGTTGGTTCTGGATTTGGATCAACAATCGGTGTTGTTTCATGATTTGTGTTTTTATTTACTTCATCATTAGCGATGCCTGAACTTGCATCTCCTGTAGCAATAGGCATTCCTGTTCCGGGAATGACAACAGTTACATTTCCATTATTTGTTGTTCCATTTGGATTAACACCTATCGTATTGCCACCATTTGTCCCCATACCTGTTTGTCCATAAATTTTTGTTGGATCCACTCTTCCTTGATTTTTAAATAAATAAGGAGAATTATTAAAATTTGTTTGTGAAATTTTATCTAATGCTTGTTGATTTTCATTAAGATATTGACTTTCATCTTGATTTTGATTTGTGTTTGTTTGTTGATTTTGATTTGAAAAAACAACTTGATTATTTTTCAAATCTAAAGCTTGTGATTGTGGTGAGAAGATTGAACTGTTTTGGTAAAGTTGATAAGCAGAAATCGCACATGAAAAAGAAACAACCGTCACAACCACAGCTTTTCCTAAATACGGTACTGATAATTTAAATGTCTTTTTCATTATGCATCTCTCCTTGAAAAATATTCACTTAATTCTTTTTCCATTACATCAAAATCAATAGGCTTTGAAAAATGTCCATCCATTCCCATCTCTTTAGAATAGCGTTTATTTTCTACATATGCATCAGCAGATAAAGCAAAGATAGGAATTGCTTTACCCGATTCCATCGTTCTTATAATTTGCGTTGCTTCATAGCCATCCATTTGCGGCATTTGTATATCCATTAAAATCAAATCATAATAATTTTTAGCATGCTTCTTAAATGTATCAACTGCTTCTTGTCCATTTTCTACACGATCGATAAACGCTCCTTTAGAATTTAATACACTCATACAAATCTCTGCATTAATTTCATTATCTTCAGCAAGCAATATACGCTTTTTCTCAAAACTAAATTGTTCAACAACAACTTCTTTTTCATCTTCATATTCTTGACTTGGAGCAACTGGTAAATTTAAAAAGACTGTAAAATCGGTTCCTTTACCCTCAAGACTATCAACAACTATTTCTCCACCCATCAATTTAACAAGCTGATCTGTAATAGCCATTCCAAGTCCACTACCACCATACTTTTTAGAAATTTCAACTCCTTCTTGTTCAAACGGTCTGAATATATGACTTAAAAACTCTCTTGACATTCCTTTACCTGTATCATGAACACGCATCATAATATTTGCAACCTTATCTTCTTTATACATTTGTCTAAATGTTACTGTAATTTCACCATTATCAGTAAACTTACTAGCATTGGATAATAGATTAACAAGTATTTGCATAATACGTAATTCATCCCCCATAAAATATTTTACATCAAAATCAAAATAATCGATTTTAAATAAAACATTTTTCTTTTCAATTGTTTCTTTAAAAATATTATTTAATTGTACTTTTAAATGATAAATATTAAATGGTTTACTCTCTAATTCTAATTTTCCTGCTTCCATTCTTGACATATCCAAGACTTCATTGATGAGTGAAAGTAAATACTTAGAAATATCTTCTGCTTGTTGTAAATAGTAGCTTCCTTGTTTAGCATCTTGTTTTGATTGTCTGGCTAATGTCAGCATCCCAATAATTCCATTCATAGGCGTTCTAATTTCATGTGACATTCTTGATAAAAATGAAGCTTTATATTCACTTTCATTTTTAGTTGTTTCTATTTGTTGTAAATAATCTAATTCTTTTAAAACATCTTCACTATGGTCATAAAAAGCAAATAGATGATATTTTCCATGTTCTATTGCAGTAATTGTTAAAATAAACCATTTATTTTCATCTTTCATTTTAAAAGAATATTTAAAAGGTTCTTGTTGATTCCATTGCTTATATTCTTTTAAAAATTGTCGGTAAGTAGCATCTTCTACAATTTCTTTTAAAACTTCTATATCAACTTGTATACGTTTTGGTAAAATATGAAATACTTCTTCAAAGTGAGAAGAAAAAAATAATACTTTGTAATCTTTCTTTCTAACTAAGACATATACTTGACTTTGATCTTTATAAAAAATATTATTTAAAAATTCTTTTTGAGAAAAGCGAGGATTTTTATGTTTTTTATAAAAAAAAGCAATCGTATTTAATAAAATCACAAGACCAATTACTAAAACAATCAATAAAAAAATTGTCTGACTATTCTTTCCTATTGTTATAATGATTTTTTTCATACAAAAAATCCTCCCTTTTAAATTTATATAGTCACCCACTTTTTTATTATAAAGACAATCTCAAACTTATGCAAATTTTCATTTTCTGTTCATATAAAAAATATATACTTTTTAAGAGGTGATTTTATGTTTTCAAATGACAATGAATTAAAAAAATACTTTTATTTAATAAGTTATGCAGGTATTATCTTAGCTATTATTTTAAATTTATCGTCTGTTTTTAGTTTTATTCAATATCTTTGGCAATTAATTATTCCTTTTATAGTTGGTTTTTGTATTGCTTTTATTTTAAACATTATTACAAATCAATTAGAAAAAAGTTTATTAAAAAATGTAAGAAATAAAAGAATGATTTCATTTATTTTAACTCTTATTTTATTTGTTAGTTTTTTATTACTTATTTGTTTTATCATTGGACCCGAACTAATCCATTCTCTTAAAGAAATTGTTAAATTGGCACCTAATGCTTATGATCAACTACTTATTTTCTTAAAAGAAAATAGAAATATAATGAATGGAAGTTTTAAAAATATCATCGATTCTATTATTTCTTTAGATCTTGACTTATCTGCTTTATATAAAACAATTATAAATAATTGGCAAAGTTTATTTCATTCTGGATTTTCTATTTTATCAAATACACTAAGTAGTTTATATACTTTCTTTATTGGTCTTGTCTTTTCAATTTATCTTCTTTTTTCTAAAGAAACATTATCTAAACAACTTAAAAAGACAACAATTGCTTTTATTGGAAAAAATAAAACCGATAAGATTTGTAAGATTATTCAGTTATCAAGTGATACTTTTTCAAGTTTTATTACATGTCAATGCTTAGAAGCTTGTATTCTTGGAAGTATGTTTATTGTTACAATGGGTATTTTAAAAATGCCTTACGCTATGTTGATGGGAGTAGTTATTGCGATAACTGCATTGATTCCTGTTTTTGGAGCATTTATTGGATGTTTTATAGGAATTATTATGATTGGTATTGTAAATCCAATCCAAGCTATTGAATTTATTGTTTTATTTTTAGTTCTACAACAAATTGAAGGTAACTTTATTTATCCTCATGTTGTAGGAAATTCTGTAGGTCTTCCTTCTATTTGGGTCTTTGTAGCTGTAATCATAGGTGGAAATTTAATGGGTATCATGGGAATGTTTTTATTTATTCCTTTAACATCTATTTTCTATACTTTATTTAAAACTTATGTTAAAGATCAATTAAAAAAATAAACATCTTAATACAAAAAGCCAAGACTCTCATCGTCTTGGCTAATGGATGTAATATCTCGATATCTTTTGATATTTTTAAAATATTTAAAACCTTTTTAAGCTACATTATTTTAAATAAAAAAAGAAAAACTAAACCTTACGATTTAGTCTATATCTTCTACTATTTTATTAACGATATCCGTTAGTGTTCCATCATTTTTTACATGATAGTGGCAACTATCTAAATAAAGTTGATGTCTTTCATCAAATAATTGATAAAGTTTTTCTGGTCCATCTTTTAATAATGGTCGATGAGCTGTTTCTACATCTGTTACAATATTATCTACCGGTCGATCAATATAGAAAACAGTACCCGCTTGTTTTAAAACGTCTCTATTTTCTTTTCTTTTGATGACTCCCCCACCTGTAGAAATAATATAGCCGTCAAGCTTTGCCATATCTAAACATGCTTCACTTTCTCTGTCCCTAAAATATTCCTCAGAGATGGCAAACATATCAGGTATTGTACATTGATATTTTTTTTCAATATATTTATCCATATCAATAACTGGCATCTTTAATTTTTCTGATAATAATTTGGAGATGGTTGTTTTACCACACCCCATGATTCCCACTAATATAATATTTTTCATTCTTACGCCCTTTTATAATTTCCCAATACTTTTAACGTTGTACTATTTGCTTTCATTTTATTAATAGCACGTTGAATTCTTTCTTCATGCATATTTCCTTCAAAATCAATATAGAAATAATATTGCCAATATTGTGTTTCAATTGGTCTTGATTCAATACGATCCATATTAATTTGACTTTGTTTAATTGTTTGTAACATGTTATCTAAAGCTCCAACTTGATGAGGTAATGTAAAGATAATAGAAACTTTATCACTTTCTTTTGGACAAATAAGTTCTTTAGAAATCACCATAAAACGTGTTCTATTGTTTTTCTTATTTTGTACATTTTCTTTTAACATTTCTAAACCATAAAGTTTACATGCAAGTGGTGATGCAATGGCTGCTTTAGTTGGATCTTTTGAATCCATTACATATTTAGCAGCCATGGCTGTATCTTGAAATGGTCTTTGTTCAATATAACGATGTTGATATAAAAATTCACTTGATTGTGCTAATCCTTGTGGATGTGAGTAAACTTGTCTGATATCCTCAATCTTTGTCCCTGGAAGTGCCATTAAACATTGACTGACATTAACTGCAGTTTCTCCTACAATATAGAAACCATATTTTCTAATTAAATCATAGTTATCATTAATTGAACCTGTTAAACTATTTTCAATTGGTAAAACACCATAATCAATTTCACCATTTTCTAAAGCCACATAAACATCTTCGAAGTCTCTATAACCAATATTCTTTGTTCCTTCACCAAAGAAATTTTCAACAGCACTTTGTGAAAAAGCACCTGCAATTCCTTGATAACCTACAACAGGATCTTTTTTAAAGTCTGTTTTAATATTTTTATCTAATTCAAGTGGTAATAAATCTGATTGATAAGATTTAGAAACTGTCATCATTTCTTGAATAAAACATCTTGCATATTCTTTTAATTGATCATTATTTAAACGATTTAAGTTCTTTTCAATAACTTCTCTTTCTCTTTCAGGTTGGAAAATTTCTAAATGATTTTCAATTTTATATTCAACGACACTTTTTGAAAGAGCCATACGTTTTTCAAAAAGTTCCATTAATTGTTGATCAATTGCATCTATTTCAATTCGGCATTGTTTTAAATCTTTCATACTTATTCCCTCATCATATCAAGTATTCCTAAAGCCATCATTGCTTCTACAACAACAACTGCTCTTTGTACAATACAAGGATCATGTCTTCCTTTTATTTCTAATTCTACATTTTCTTTTGTTTCAATATTAATCGTCTTTTGTTTTTTAGCAATCGAAGGTGTAGGTTTAAAAGTAACCGTACAACTTACAGGCATACCATTTGTAATACCACCAGTAATGCCACCATTATGATTTGTAGAAGTTCTTACATTTCCTTCTTCATCATAATAATAACAATCATTGGCTTCACTCCCTAACATTTCATCAATACTTTCTCCATCGCCAAAAGAAACACTTTTAACGGCTGGAATTGAAAACATCAATGAAGATAAATGACTTTCTAAAGAATCAAAGAAAGGTTCACCTACTCCAGCAGGAACATGTAAAGCAACACATTCAATTTTTCCACCAACACTATCTAAATTTTCTTTTGCTTTTAAAATCGTTTCTTCCATTTTTTCAAAAACATCCTCTTTAATTGTTGGATATTGTTTTTCACTTAATTTTAAAAGCATTTCATCATCTACATTTACAGGGAACTTTTCATCTTTGATTTTTCCAATTGATAAAATATGTGCTCCTACAATAATTCCTTTTTGTTTTAAAATCTGTTTAGCAATATTTCCCGCAAAAACGATTGGGGCTGTAATTCTTCCAGAAAAATGACCACCCCCACGGACATCATTAAATCCTTTATATTTAATATAAGCTGGATAATCACTATGTCCTGGTCGCATATTTGTTTTAAGTAAAGAATAATCTTTAGAATGTTGATCACTATTATAGATGACTCCTGTAAGAGGTGCTCCTGTGGTAATGCCATCTTGTAACCCTGATAAAATTTCTACTTGATCTGCTTCTTTTCTAGCTGTCGACATTTTATTTTGTCCTGGTGCTCTTCTTTTCATATCACGCGAAACTTCATCTAAATCAATTTGAATACCGCTAGGAAGATTGCCAATGGTAATACCAATAGCTTTTCCATGGGATTCACCAAAAATTGTAAGTTCTATATTATTTTTATAAGTTGCCCCCATCGATTTTTCCTCCTAACATCTCGAAATCTTCCCAAAAACTTGGATAAGATTTTTTAACACATTCTTTATTATCAATAATGACTGGTTCCTTACACACTGTTGAAGCAATCGCTAGCATCATCGCCATACGATGATCATCATGACTTGATACATTTCCACCAGTTAAAGTTTCTACACCATCTAATTCCATAGAAGATTCATGTTCAACTGCATGTGCTTTTAGTTTATTCAATTCTTCAACTGTTGCTTGAAGACGATCACATTCTTTAATACGTAAACGTCCGGCATTGATGACTTCACTATGTCCACTTGCAAGTGCTAATGCAAGAGAAACAACTGGAATAACATCAGGGCATTGACTCGCATCCACAGTTGTTGCTTTTAAACCATGACTCACCACTTTAATTCCTTCATCATTTTCCACGATTTCACAATTCATTTGTTTTAAAAAATCAATTGTTGCTTTATCACCTTGTAAAGAATCTAAGTTTAAATCTAATAATGTAACATCATTTCCTAAAGCACCCGCTACTAAATAGAAAGCAGCTTGAGAAAAATCAGATTCCACACGATAATCTCTTGCCTTATATTCTTGTCTACCTCTTACAATAAATTGTTTATATTCATGATTCACAATTTCAATACCATAAAGTTTTAATACTTGTAATGTTAAATCAATATATCCTTTACTTTCAAGTGGTGTTGTAATTTCAATGATTGAATCAAATGATAATAAAGGTAAAGCAAATAATAAACCGGTAATAAATTGTGATGAAATATTACCTGGAATACGATATAAATCAGGTTTTAATTCACCCACAACATTTAAATCTAAAACATTTTCACGATATAAATAACCAATATTTTGTCTTTCAAAGATTTCATAATAGGTATCTAATGGTCTTTTCCCTAATTGTCCTCTTCCTATAAAACGTACTTTATTTTCTTTAGCAAGAGAAATAGGAACCATGAAGCGAAGCGTTGATCCTGATTCTTCACAATCAATTTGGACTCCTGGCATCGTATTATTTTTAGTAAATGTGTAATTACCATTAATAATAAGATAATCTTCATGTTGTTCAATAATTGTTCCAAGTGCTTCCATCGCACCAATTGTTGCTTTGATATCTTGAGAATATTCAATATGATCAATTCTTGAAATACCTTTAGCAAGACTGGCTGCAATAATCGCACGATGTGCTAATGATTTTGAAGGTGGAACAGATACTTTTCCTTTTAGTTTTGTAGGAATTAACTTAATTTGACTCATTTTATACCCTTTCTTTTTTTAATAAAAATTCTTGATTTGTTTGATAAACATAACTATCTCCTATTTCTTTTAATAAAACAACAGATAATGAATTATTAATATTCTTTTTATCTAAAGAAATAGCTTGAATAAGATTTTTTGTTTCAACTTGACATTCATATGGTAGATTGTATTTTTGTAAGATTTCTTTAATTTGCATGGAAGATCCTGTTTTTGTCAAATCTAGACTTTCAGCAAGTTTTGTAATTTGATACATTCCAATACCTACGGCTTCCCCATGAGAATATTTTTCATAGTGATAATATTGTTCTATGGCATGCGCATAGGTATGACCAAAGTTAAGTAATAAACGATCACCAAAATCAAATTGATCTTTTTCAACAACTTCTCTTTTGATGTTGACACAATTATATATGATTTCATCAATAAATTCATAGAGTTCTTCAAAATTTTGATAAGAATTTAATTGATCAAATAATTTTTTATCTTTAATACATCCATATTTAATGACTTCTCCCATGCCATCACTGATAAAATGTGGATCTAATGTCTTTAATGTACATGGATCAATCAAAACCATGGATGGATGATAGAAAGCTCCTACCAGGTTTTTCCCTTCAGGTAAATCAACCGCTACCTTTCCACCAACAGAACTATCCACTTGTGCAAGTAAAGAAGTAGGAATTTGGACAAGTTTTACCCCTCTCAAATAACTACTTGCGACAAATCCTGCCATATCACCAATCACACCACCACCTAAAGCAATGATTAAATCCGTTCTTGTAAGTTTAAAATCTAAACATGCTTTATAAAGTGTTGGTAACATATCAAAACGTTTTGATTTTTCTCCATGAGGAACAACGACATGATTGACTTTAAAATCTTTTTCAAGATTTAAAGTCAAATCATCGCCATATAAAGGATAAACTTGATCATCGGAAATGATCATAATTTTCTTTCCTTTAAAGACTTCTTTTATTTTTTCATTTGCATGTTTTAAAATATTTTTTTCTATATAAATAGGATAACTATGTTCCTTTAAATTAACGATCATTTCCATCTCAGTCACCTTAAATTTCTTTACCAACAGCATCAGCAATTGGTTTTAATTCTTTCATCAATTGTTCAAATTTGGCTGGTTTTAATGATTGTGGTCCA
>NZ_JAJDKA010000006.1:0-75971 GCF_020589945.1 Faecalibacillus sp. MSK20_93
ATATTTTGAATTTTCAGTAATTATCTATGATAAACTATTTACTTATTCTTTATCCGTATTTAATTCTATCATGTTTCTACATAATTTGATAATGATTTACTTATAAATCTAATTTCTACGAAAATAATTGACTTACATAGTTTTGAAGTCTATGAAGTATTCTTACGATATAGACATCCTCATTCTTTACCATGTAAAAGACAACATAGTTTTTATAATGAACATATCTGTACCCACTGTTTACATCATTTTCAAGATACCATATATTTCCAATATCTGAATGACTCTTTAGATTTTCTATCTTATCTAAAATTCCTGACACTGTATTCTTTGCAGCTATTGGACTACATAATTTATATTTAATATAATCATAAATTTCATCAAGATCTCGTTGTGACTTTGGTGAATAGTGTATCTTATTCATTTTCAAATCTTTCCTTAAAATGTGATCTCATTGAATCTTCATCAATCCAGCCTTCTTCATTTGCTGAAGCTAAGCCTTCATTTAACATTTTCATTACTTCCAGTTCTGCTACCATCTTGTCATACTTCCTCGCTTTTCTTGACATTTCTTCTTGTTCATTTATATCCATAATAGTATAACAACCATGTCCATTTTTTGTTAAATAAACAGGAGAACCAACAGTAACATCTTCAAGTACTGCACTATAATTTCTTAAATCAGAGATAGGTTTTATATTTGGCATATTCTCTCCTCCTTTTATTAAAATCATTATACTATTATTTTACGTCATATTCAACGTAATATACTTCGTAAAATTTCACTTAACTTTTTATCCAATTTTCATTTGTACCATATCGATAATGAGAAGCTCCACATACTTCTTCATTTCCAGCACAATGTCCTTCATCTAATAATTGATTAATCAAAGTTTTAACTGAATAATCATTGCTACTATAATAAGACTCATAATCTTTATAATCTATTGAATGTGTCAGTTCTTTTCCACAATCACATTTAACCCAATATGTCACTTTTAAAATCTTTGTTTGTTCTTCCTTTTGAGGTTGTTGTGCATTAGTAGTATTTCCACTTGATGCTGGCTGACTTGGTGTTACAGAAGAAGGCTGATTGCTTTCAACAGGCTGTATTGGTGTTTGTTTTGTTTCAACTTTCTTTTGTGTTTTATTTTCATTAGTATTTTGATTACTCGCTTTCTCTTGAGTGTGCACATCACTTTTTACAGATTCTTGATCTTCCTGAATCGTATTTTCTTCTGCTATTTGTTTGGATGTATCATTTACAGTTTCATCACTTTCATTGTTTTCATCTTTGGATACATCTTTTTTCTTTGATTTCTTTTTTGATGCCTCTTTTTGTGAAATAACTACTTCTTTTTTGTTTTCTACATGGTTGTTCATTGGTAGTGCATTACAAACAACCAACAGTGTAGATAATGCCAAAACTATAACATTCCTTTTTTTCATACTTTCTTCATCTCCTTTTATTCATCATTATTTATTTCATATACAGTTTAGACTTCTGTTTACTTATTATCAAATTTACTATTTCCTTTATTAATTTGTAAAAAGCACATTGTGAAAACACCTATTAGTGCACCAATTTGCATTGAAACAATAATAATTATTACTTCCTTCATAATATCCACCTTCCTTCAAAAAAAGACCTATAGTCATTGCTATAGGCCTTTTAACATATTTAGTTCTGATGTTAACTATTAAATTATTTCATTTTATGGTCTTGGTTTTAATCCATAGTAGATACCTAATCTTTCTGCTTTCCTCATTTGATAAGAATAATACAAGCCTGCAAGCGACAAAGTAGGTATTACATTTGCAAGTGTATCAAAATAGTAAACAACTCCAGATAAAACTGAAGAAAATAATCCAGTTGCTGCTCCTGAACCACTTAATTTATCTAATATATTTTTCACAAATCCGAAATACGTACTAGAAACCATCCCTTGTAATCCAGGTTCCAATTGGCTGTTCATATAATCTATTATTTCTTCTTCTTTTGTTTTTCCATTATCTAAAGCACCAGTAAATGCATTATACATTTTGGCACTTGTTGCTAAAATATCAGTACTATTTGTTATTCCAGCTGCATCAAGAGCTGTTATATATTTTGAATACTCATCATCCATATTTTCTTTTATTGATCCAAGCAATTCATTCATAAGTGTATAATTAGCACCATTTTCAATAAAATTCTTTATTCCGATTGTATAAGTTCTAAATGCTTTATAAATAGCGACACCTGCTTGTGCTTTATAAAATTGTTCATATGCATCTATATCATTTTGCGAAATAATATTTGCATATACAGGATGTCCGAAATTTTTTTCATCTGAAAAACTCTTATCATAGTTTATATTTTCAATATAATGAGAGGTATACAAATACAAAATATATATGCTTTCATCATGATTTCCATCGTTATATTCATTATCATATACAGATCTAATATATTTCATTCGATCTTTTTGTTCCCCTTTAGATGCAGGTGGGTTTCCATCATACAAATCTCCACTTCGTGATGATTGTATATTTACTTTTTTTGGTATAGATGTATCGAATAAATTATTTTTATCTAATGATAAAGTATCTAATAATTCATCGTCCGTTTGAGTTAGTGTAATTAAATTCAATAATTGTCCCGATGTAATACCAGCTGAATTATACTTATCTGAAATATCGATTATTTGATCAGTCACTTCATTTAATGTAATTTCATCTTCCGCATTTACTGTTGGAATAGTTATTAATATCATACCAGCCGTAACAATTCCAATAAGTATTTTTTTAATCATAAGTTTTCTCCTTTCTTTTCTCTTAATCAACATCTAAACTAAATAATGTAAACTGATTATAATTATTAAAACGGACAATCTTTTCCTTTTTATTTTGTAATCTTATTAGATAACTATTTTCTTGATTAACTTCATATGAATCTATTTTTCCAATAATATCTTCAATAACTTTAAAATCTTCTCCAATATCATTCTGATTTTTCATCATAAAAGTTGTATATCCCTTATTTCGACGAACGAGCGAATACTCTTTTGTTTCCAAAACATTACACTCTACATATGCTTTCGTCATGTATAAGTAATTTGCTTGTTTGAAGAAAGAAAAACTTAATCCAGATAACAGCAGAGTAATCGTCCAAAAAATAATAGATATCTTCTTAAAATGAAAATCGAGATAAACTAATTTTCGTCTCAACAAAAGTAATGTAAAATAAACTAAACCATCGAAGGATATTATATTAAGATATTTTTCAGCAATGATAATAAACAACAAAACTGGGTACAAAATCAAAAAATAATTTTCGCCCAATATCTCATACACTCTATCTGATAGTGTTGGATATATATACTTTTTCAAAGACCTCACAAGAATTCACCTCCATTTTATCTTTATTAAATTTTACTATGTAAGCTTTTTCATTGTCAATTTATATAATTATTCACATATATAAAATAAAAATTGTTTATTTTTCTCTTCTATACTAAATATTACTTTTCCCAGTAAGATAACAGGAAAGGGGTTCTTAGGGGAAAACCGAGTCACATTTCCCCACAAAAAAACAGACTCCCCCTTCACTAAGTCTGCTGAAATAAAATGTACAAAAAATACAGTTATATATGTAACTGTCATCTTTCTTGCTCTTTATTTCTTCTTTTTGCCCATCCTTTTAAAAGTTTCAATATAACTTCACTTTTTTCTCTAGGCGTATAGTTTTTTGGAAAGTATTCATTAATATCCTCCATTTTAAACGACAATTTTTCTTTCTGATTCGCTTTTTCTTCCGTCATTATTGAATAAATAACATTTTCATCTAGACGATTTTCTCTTGACAACTCCTTCATTCTTATTGTTTGAGCATGTGAGGGTGTTAAATCAAGTCCTTCTATATTTTTTACAACAAGTTGTTGATTTTCTTTTGAAAGATATGAAAGTTCTACAGCAGGATTAAATGCAATCTTTTTTCCATCACTTCTTATACCATCGACCATATCACGTAATGGCTCAATTAATTCTGTTAAACGTATAAAACGATGAATTTGATTTTTACTTTTTCTTTCTTCTTCAGCTAGTACCTCAATAGATTTTTTACCTTTTAAATGGTTCCCAACTTGGGAACCATTATCCTTAGGTCTCCCACTTTGTCTAATCATTGCATCTAATTTCATCTTATAAGCAAATCCTCTTTCAGTTGGCAAGATATTTTCTCTTTGTATATTTGAATCTACCATAATAATTGTTGCTTGGTCATCAGTAAGTTCTCTTACAATAACCTGTATCTTTTCTTGACCATTTACCATTGCTGCATTCATTCTTCTGTGACCAGAAATCATTTCGTATCCGTGACCATTTGGATGTGGTCTTACAAGAACAGGAACTAAAATACCATTTTCTGAAACACTTTTAACAAGTTCAGACATCTGTTCATCATTTCTAACTCTAAATGGATGATTTTTAAACTCCTGAATATCTTCAACAGGAACTTCCATTATCTTCTCCAGTTTTGCTTCCTGTCTTTGTTCTTCGTTGGTAAATAAATCATCGTACGTAGGAACTCTTATGTCGTTTATGCTCTTTTTCGGCATTTAAGATGACCTCCTTTGTAAAAGCTTCATAAGCTTTAGTTGCTGCACCTTTTGGATCATATTGAAATATGCTTTCTCCTATACCTGTACTTTCTGCTGCCTTTGTACATCTTGGAATTGTTGTATCAAATACCTTGATATGACCTCCAAAATTTTCTCTAACTTCGTGTGTGATTTTCTTTGATAGATTGGTTCTTTCATTTGTCATTGTAATCAACACACCTTCAATTTTTAAATCAAGGTTAAGGTTTCTTCTAACCATATTAATTGATCTTAATAAGTCAGCCATACCTTCAACTGCATAAGGTTCTGCTTGTACAGTTATAACAACTTTATCTGAAGCAGTAAGAGCATTAATAGGTAGATTATCCAGTGATGGATTTGTATCTATAATGACATAATCATAATCATCTTTTACGGTATCAATAAATCTTTTCAATACCGTTTCTCTACACATAGCACTTTCTAATTTAGAATTTATTCCTGCAAGAGAAATATTTGATGGAACAATATCAACATTTTCATTACTGTGAAGTATTAGCTGTTCTCTATCAAGTGGTATATCTTCAATAACTGATACAATAACATCCTTCATAGATAAAGGATATTGTGTTCTGTCATAAAATCCAAATGCTTTTGTTGAATGTCCTTGTGGATCTAAATCTAACAGCAATACCTTTTTGTTATTTAATGCAAGACATGCACTTAAACTGACAGATGTCATTGTTTTACCTACACCACCCTTTTGATTTGCAATTGCTATTACTTCGCTCATTTGTAATCACTCCTATCTTTATATATAGCATTAAATTGACCTCCTTTCTTTTTTGCCAATCAATGATTGGCTATGTAAAAAAGCCATCTACTATGATGACTTTTATATGCTATCTTTCTTGTTGTTTATGTTTTGTATTTTTACTGTAGTCTTTTAATGGAACTTTCTTATCCATTACATGCTCTCTAAGTTTAAAAAAATTATCATGACTTTCAGAAGCAATGATATAGTCAAAACAGAATTTTCCTCTGTCGGCTGATGGTTCAACTGTGCTTAAATACCTTTTACTATTAAAAGAAGAATATATAAAAGCATCTCCAACCACTAAATCTTTAGCAAGTCTTATATTACCCTCATAGAATAAAACGAAGGGTGGACATGCAATTTGTTTCAAAACTGTAGGATAGTTGTTATCTAAAATTGTTACATACTTTGTTTTCAATCCTCTTTTTAATTTAATAAATTCATTTTCATCTACAGGAACTTTTGCTTTTATATCATTATATATTTTTTCAAAGTCACCATCATGCTTCAAAGCAAAATAAAGCAATACATTATTCATAAATTCATCACCTCCTTTATATGAAAAAAGGAGATCCATTTTGAATCTCCTATGCTTATTAAATTGTTTACTTAGTCCCTCTCAATTTCTAATATGTTACCTAGTTTGTTAGAAAAAACCTATTTTTGTTAGATAAAAATTCAAGAAAAGTTCCACACTTTGTTAGAAAGAAAAAAGGATATTTAATAAGTAATAATACTTATCAAACATCCTATTTTTAATAGAAAAACCAATAAAAATGGCGGCACTTATGGGATTTGAACCCATGACCTTACGCTTAGGAGGCGTATGCTCTATCCAGCTGAGCTAAAGCGCCACATCTTTTTTCTGCCCGTTATAGCTCATTTAGGCTAGATACTGCTCTACGCTTAGGAGGCGATTGCATTATCCAGCTATGCTACGAGGACAAAGCCTCTATTATCCTAACAAATATTTATTTAAAATACAATCTATGTATCTAATTCTTTCATTTTATTACGAAAGTCAATGATATCATTAAAAAGCATACGAATGACACAAATCATTGGTACTCCTAGGAACATTCCAATAAAGCCAAAGAAATGTCCAAAGACGGTAATAGAAAGTAAAACCCAAAATGGTGAAATACCAACAACATCTCCTAAAATCTTTGGTCCTAAGAATAAACCATCAAATTGTTGTAAAGCAAAGACAAAAACTAAGACTGCTAAAGCATGGAATAAATCTCCTGTCATCAAGGCTACAAGAACAGCAGGAAACCCACCGATAAATGGTCCAAAATAAGGAATCATATTCGTAATCAAAATAAAGACAGCAAGAATTGGGAAGAATTTTACTTTTAAAATAGCGAGTCCAATAAATGCGATAATTCCAATAATTAACGAATCTAAGAATTTTCCATAAATAAATTGTCCAAAGATTTGATGTGATCTAACTGCATAATCATGAATAAGTTCTATTTTTTCTTTTGACATAAAAAGTGAACATAAACGATCAAAGATACTTACTAATTTTTTTGCTTCAATTAAAACATAAGGTGTAAATATTAAACCTAAAACAGCAGTAATAATCGTACTACCTGCTTTAAAGATTGTTCCAAGTGTTGCAATAGGATCTATAGCTTCAATTGAATTAACATATTTAACAACCATTTCATCTATTTTAATAATAACTTCACTTGCAAGATTGCTTCCTAAATAAGTTTCCAATGTTTTTTCAAAGTTTTTAATATACAAAGTTAAATTATCCGCAATATTGACAACATAATTGACAAGTGCAGGAATAATAGTAATTAATAATATCACAATAATTAAAACAAAGACAACAAAAACAAAAATAGAAGAAATTGTATGACTATATTTAATAAGCTTTTTATTTTGAAAAGAGTCTAAAAACATTTCAAATTTATAAACCAATGGTTGTAAAAAATAAGCAAGTATTGCTCCTACAATCAAAGGAATAAAAGCTGATAAAATATTGGAAAATAATGAAATATCAAATGTTTTATAAATAAAAATAATAACACACGCACACAAAATAATTCCTACATAATTCTTTACTGTCCTCATTTTAAACCACCTCAAACTTTTTTCCATTATATCACACTCTCTATATTTTTACGATGCTTATTCCAACTTCTTAATAATCTTCTTATATAATAAATACTCATTTTTTCATAAACTTCTTGAGTCTTTAAATCTACTAAACAATAATCTTGTTCATATTTTATAATGGTCAAACCATAATGATATAAACCACTAATGATATCAATATCCAATAAAAAACCTCCTTTACACATTCTATGTATAAAGTGAGGTATTATAATAAATAAATAATAAATAGCTTAAAGACAACAAAAAGCCACCTATAACATCAGAAAAATAATGTACACCTAAATAGATACGACTTAATCCTATTAAAAAAATCATCATCATTAAAAATATTTCTATTACTTTTTTATATTTTATAGAGCTTTTTTGAACTTCAAGAACTAACAATCCATAACCAATCATTGCTGACATACTATGACCACTTGGGAAACTATAGTTTGTTTCTTTAACTAAATGATATATTTGAGGTGGTCTTGGTCTTTTAACCAAAGCTTTAATTATACGATTCATTCCTTGAATAATTAACAAGTGAATTCCTACCCAAATATCTTTTTTATTTTTTAGAATCACTAAAGTTAAAACAAGAATTACATAAAACCAAGTACTTCCAAGGGTTGAACAAAGTTTAAAAAAGGATGTCATAAAATCACATTTTAAATTTTGAACCAAATGATAAATGAACCAATCTATTGATTGAATGACTTGATATTTAATCAAAAAGTAATCAATGATAAATAAGCAAAGAGGAATCATAAATAAAAATTTCTTTTTCATCTTATTCTTCTATTTCTAATTGATAAACTTTTTCAAAGACTTTAATAAGCATACCATAAAGCTTTTCATTACTACTACTGATTAAAAAACCATAAACACGCTTTGTGAGTGCTTTATATAATTTAGGATCATTAAATCCTAAATGTACATTTAAAAGTTCAATTTGTTCCTTTTGATTTGATTTTAATAACAAATAAACAGTAATAACATATACCTTAGATAAATATTCAATAACATAACTTCTTTGTCTTCGGCTCTTTAAAGAATAAACATCATATAAATCCCATAAGCTTTTCATTAAATCAACATAACTATTTGATTTAGAAATATGAATTTTTCGACGTGTTCCATAACAATGGAAAGGAACATTTAAATAATACATTGATTTAATATAAGGAATTGTTCCATAAACTGTTAATTCATTATAAAAAATATTTTCTTCATCTGTATTTATCTTTTTTAAAGTACTTGTTTTAATAATGACTGAACCTAAATCAATTTGAAAATGTTTATGAAACGCTTTAATATTATGCCATTCAAAAATTGTTTCCATTGGAAAAACATTTTTATAAGAGACACGTTTTTCTTTTTCTTGGGGAATAACATATTTATAATCAGTAACAAGCAAATCTAAATTAGCTTGAATTCGAATAAAGTCACGAATCGTTTCAATAACACTTACGAGTGAAGGTTGATCTAAATAATCAAAGCATTGAAGTATTTTGAAATAAAGGCCCTCACTATGTTCTAGAGCTATTTTTAAAAAAGGAACATCTTCCCTTGTTGTAATAACTTTTACAGTTTCAGGATAAGCTTCTTCATATTCTTTAGCTACTTGTAATGTTTCGTCATGTGAATGACGATCGACAATTAATACTTCTACTTCATCTTTCATTAAAAGACATGAATTAATGGCTTTATGCATTTCCATGATTGAGTTATAACAAGGTATACATACTGTTAATAATTTCATAATTTAATCCTCCAAAAATATTTTATCATAATTTATCTATTAGTTCACGTTTTATTGCATTTACCTTGATTTTATGCTATTTTATTAAGGTATCTAAAGGAGGAAATTATATGCATTTTGTTATTAATGTATTTGTTGCTGGAGTATGTTTTATCTCTCTTATTTTATTTAAAGAGATTCTTAATAAAATTGTGAAAGTCTTATTAAGTGTTATTGGATGTGGTACATTATCTTATGCACTTGCTATTCTTGTTAAAAAATGTGGAGAATGGTTTGGATGTTGGTCTGGTGATGCTCAATATATCAAAAGCGATTTCTTATGGATTTTTGCTATTGTTCTAGTTGTTTATATTATTATTAATATTATTGCTAAAAAAAATAAAGCTTAATTTTCAAGCTTTATTTTTTTATACCCACTGCTTTTTTAGCCAACCCATCAGCCACTTCGTTATAATAATCCCCACTGTGTGCTAAAACCTTTTGAAAATAAATATCTATCTCTTTTTTCATTTCTTGTATTGTTTTTACATAATTTTGTGTTTGTTCTTTATTTGCTTTCCATAGACCCGTAGCCCACTTTTCAATACCTTCATAATCATAATAAATGCAAATAGACTCATAATGATGATCAATTGCATAAGCAATAGCTTTCATACACCCAAGAATTTCTCCTGAAACATTTCTCATAGATGCATAATCTGGTTGATTTCCTTTTCCAAGTAACTGTTTAATGACTTGTTGCCCTTCAATTAAAACACAACCATAGCCATATTCTTTTGTTTTAATATTATAACTACCATCAACATAAGCAAGTAAAGTTAAATCATCACTCACTTTTCTTTCTTCTTTTTTTATAAATGCTTTTGCCTCTTCTTCATTTGTAAAAGATTTATAAACAGCTCCTGAATAACCATTAACTTGTTCTTTACATTCATCCCAAGTATGATAAATTCCTGTCTTTTTTCCTTCTTTTACTGCATAAAATTTTGCCATAATAAACTCCTTTGCTTATTCTATTTTATTATAATCATTGAAACAATGATTGTATATCTTTTTTAATTGTTTTAAAATGTATATAGGATATTTAAGTGAGGTAGTAACATGAAACGTTGTCTTATTATTATTAATCCATCATCTGGAAAACATATTATTCAAAATAAACTAGATCGTATTATTGGTCAATTAACATTACAAAACATTGTAGAACATTTTGAAATATTTTATACAGAAAAAAAAGATGATGCCTATTATAAAACAAGAGATTGTGATGAGAATCAATATGATTTTATCATGTCTGTTGGTGGTGATGGTACTTTAAACGAGGTTATTTCAGGAATGGTAGATAGTCATAAAAAAATACCATTATGCATATTAGCGGCAGGCACAGTAAATGACTTTGCTAATTATTTAAATATTCCAAATTCAGTAAATGGTATTGTAGAAATGATTAAAAACTTTAATGTTATTTCGAGTGATGTAGGAAAAATTAATAATCAATATTTCATTAATGTTGCTGCTGCAGGAATGTTTTCAGATATTTCTTTTGTGGTATCAAAAGAAGAAAAGAAAAAGTTTGGTCCATTAGCTTATTATTTTAAAGGCATGACCCAACTTCCTCAACAGTTATCAACAAATCTTCATTTAAATGTAACTGTAGATAATGAATCTTTTGAAGAAGATGCTTACATATTTGCCATCACAAATACCAATCGTGTCGGTGGCTTTGATGGTATCATTCCTTTTGCGGATATTAATGATGGAAAACTCGATCTTGTTATTGTAAAAAGATGTTCAATCACAGATTTAATTGCACTCATTAAAGATTATCGTTTTGGTAAACATGATAAAAGTCCTTTTATTCACTATGTTCAAGGACATCATATTCACATTACTTGTGATCAAGTTCTTACAATGGATATAGATGGTGAAGAAGGCACACATCTTCCAATTGACGTACATACTTTACAAAAATCAATTCAATTATTAGTTCCTTTAAAATAATTAATTATATAAAAAAGGTTTCACTATTATATTTGATAACAGTTGAAATCTTTTTTAGTTCTAGTTAATAATTCTTAAAACATCTTCTTCACTATTGATGTTAAAGATATTTAATGTAAGAACATTTAATTTTTCTAACGATGTATTTGTAAGTCTTTCTTCTAAAGGATTTGATAAAGTTCCTAATTTTACTTTAAGTAGTTCTTTTAAAGTATTGAGTTTTCCTTCATCTCTCATTCTTTGAAATAATTGATCCATTGCCTTACACATATTGATTTCATTTCCTTCTGGTAAGTCTTCTCTTCTAATATTTGTACACGTAAATGTTGCCGCCATCATGAAGCTTTCTGTTTCAATTTTACGATTTTCTCTTAATCCATCATAACTTCCTGCAAACATACTTTGACTAATTTCTACGACATCTCTTAATCTTCGATTCATAAGCTTTCTTGCATCCATTGTTTTAAGGTCGACAACAGGTAGTCTCCAATCATTGATATAAGGTTCCATCTCTGATGGTATACTTTTCAATGTTTCTAGCAACTTCCATTCTTCATCTCCCGTATAGAACACAAAACTTCCTACTGGATAGACTTCTTTTTTACTTTCAACTTGATTGATATAAGTCGTCGCATCATAGTTGAATATGCGAAAAATCATATTTTTATCAAAAGTGCTTTGGTGTTCAACTCCGATAATCACATAATCTCCATGGATGTCCGCTTTTCTTATCACACCCCGATATCTTTTGATTTCTGTTGGATCATCTACATTTCCTATCAAGGTCAACAGATCATTTTATCTTTCTCTTTTCCTTCTTTCAATGGACGGATAGTCCAAAAAATATAAAAAGCTATTGATGGATTAATCCATTTCAATAGCTCCAGTATATAATTGATAGTATTTACCTTTTTCTTTAATAAGTGATTGATGATTTCCTCTTTCAATAATATGTCCTTGTTCTAAGACCATAATACAATCACTATTTTTAATTGTTGATAAACGATGGGCAATAACAAGTGTTGTTCTACCATGCATTAATTTATCCATTCCATCTTGTACAAGCTTTTCTGTTCGAGAATCAATAGAAGAAGTTGCTTCATCCAAAATAAGTGCAGGAGGATTAGCAACAGCAGCACGCGCAATCGCTAATAACTGTCTTTGTCCTTGCGATAAGTTCGCCCCATCTCCTGTAAGCATTGTTTGATAACCATCTGGCAAATGTTTAACAAAGAGATCGGCATTGGCAAGTTTTGCTGCTTCAATACATTCTTCATCCGTAGCATCAAGGCGTCCATAGCGAATATTATCCATAACTGTTCCAGTAAATAAATGTGTATCTTGTAAAACCACACCTAATGATCTTCTTAAATCATCTTTTTTAATCAATTTAATATCAATTCCATCATAAGTAATCGAACCTTTTTGAATATCATAGAAACGATTAATTAAGTTTGTAATTGTTGTTTTACCTGCACCAGTAGCCCCAACAAAGGCAATCTTTTCACCAGGATTAGCATAAACATCTACATTGTGTAAAACCATACGGTCATCAAAATAACCAAAGTCAACACCTTCTAAACGAATATCACCCTTCATTTCTACAAGTTCAACATGACCATCGCTTCTTGGATGTTTCCAAGCCCAATGTCCTGTTCTTTTATCTGTTTCAACCATTTTTCCATCAACAGTTTCTACACAACATAAAGTAACCACACCTTGATCATCTTCACTTTCTTGATCTAATAAATCAAAGATACGACCAGCTCCTGCTTGTGCCATGGCAACAGCATTGATTTGTTGAGAAATTTGTCCAATAGGTTGGTTGAAACTTTTATTCAATGTTAAGAAAGCTACAAGGGTTCCAATTGTTAAAGCAAAATGTCCATTTAAAGCAAGGATTGCGCCAACAATTGCACAAATGATATAAGAGATATTTCCAAGTTGTACTGTAACCGGCATTAAGATATTCGCAAATTTATGAGCTTGATAAGCACTTTCTCTTAATTCATCGTTTAATTTTCTAAAATCAGCAATTGCTTGATCTTCATGGTTGAAGACTTTAACAACTTTTTGACCAGAAATCATTTCTTCAATATAACCATTCACTTTACCTAAATCCCCTTGTTGTTGAACGAAGAATTTACCTGATAACGATCCAAGTTTTCTTGATACAACAAGCATAATCATAAGCATACATACACTTAACACAGTTAAAGGAATATTTAAAATGATCATTGATACAAATGTTGTCACAATAGTCATACAACTTGAAATAAGTTGTGGAATAGATTGTGAAATCAATTGTCTTAATGTATCAATATCATTTGTATAGACTGACATTGTATCTCCATGAGGAGTTCTGTCAAAATAACGAATTGGTAAAGATTCCATATGTTCAAACATTTCAATTCTTAAATCTCTTAAGAACCCTTGTGTTACATAAACCATAATACGGTTAAAGGTAAAGGCACAAACAACACCACAAGCATAAAGTGCACCCACACGAATCAAAGCATGGAATAGTCCACTAAAGTCAGGTGAAGAACTCTTTAAAAGGGGAACAATATAATCATCAATTAATGTTTGCATAAACATTGTTCCTTGAACATTAAATAAAGCATTTCCTACAATACATAGAAAAACAACAATTAAATGGATTTTATATTTACTCCATAACATTTTAAGTAAACGTTTCATTGTTCCTTCTTTCATTATTCTTCCTCCTTCCCTTTCATTTGTGTTTCATAAATTGTACGATAAATTTCATTTGTTTCTAATAATTTATCATGTGTGTCAAAACCATCCACGACACCATCATTTAAAACAATAATACGGCTTGCATTTTGAACAGATGATATACGTTGTGAAATAATAATTTTTGTTGTATCGGGAATACGTTCATTGAATGATTCTTGAATACTTGCATCTGTAGCTGTATCAACAGCACTTGTTGAATCATCTAAAATTAAAATCTTAGGATTTTTAAGTAACGCTCTAGCAATACATAAACGTTGTTTTTGTCCACCTGAAACGTTTGAACCACCTTGTTCAATATACGTATTATAACCATCTTCAAAACGATCAATAAACTCATCAGCGCACGCTAAACGACAAGCTTCTTTACATTCTTCTTCTGTTGCATTTTCATTACCCCAACGTAAATTTTGTAAGATTGTTCCACTAAATAAAACATTCTTTTGTAAGACAACAGAAACTTCATCTCTTAAAACTTCAAGATCATAATTACGAACATCTTGTCCACCAACAACAACGCTACCTTCGTCAACATCATATAAACGAGAAATAAGGTTGACCAAACTACTTTTAGCACTTCCGGTACCACCAATAATTCCAATTGTTTCACCACTTTTAATATGAAGATCAACATCTTTTAAGACCGCTTCTCCACTACCATGTTTATAAGAAAAAACAACATGATTGAAATCAATTGAACCATCTTTTACTTCAGTTAAAGCTTCTTGAGGAGAGACTAAATCAGATTGCTCATTAATAACTTCTGCAATACGTCTTCCTGAAGCAAGTGACATCGTAATCATAACAAATGCCATAGAAAGCATCATAAGAGACATCATAATATTCATAACATAGCTAAATAAACTTGTAAGTTCACCTGTAGTAAGAGTCCCACCTACAATTGCTTTAGCACCTAACCATGAAAGCATTAAAATTGAACCATAAACAGCTATTAACATAGCTGGGTTATTATAAGATAAAACAGATTCCGCTTTGACAAAAAGTTTATAAATGTTTTGTGCTGCTTTTTTAAATTTTTCATTTTCATATTTTTCTCTAACAAATGATTTAACAACTCGAATACCAACAACGTTTTCTTGAACACTTTCATTTAAAGTATCATATTTAGGAAAAACATCATTAAAATATTTTGTGGCATGATACATAATTATTGTAAGGACCGCTACTAAGAAAACAATGGCAACAACAAAAATCATACTTAATCTAAAGTTGATCATCATTGCCATGGTAAGGGCACAAATAAGTGACATTGGCGCACGAATGCACATACGAATAATCATTTGATAAGCCATTTGCACATTTGTCACATCTGTCGTTAAACGTGTTACAAGTCCTGCAGTACTATATTTATCAATGTTTGAAAAAGAGAATGTTTGAATGTTTGTATACATGGCATCTCTTAAATTGGCTGCAAAACCCGTTGAAGCTTTAGCTGCATGGTTACCAGCTAAAAAACCAAGTGATAATGTTCCAATTGCAATAACAAACATGAATGTTCCATATTTTGTAACATTAGACATATTACCTGCCTCAATCCCTTTATCAATAAGACTTGCCATTAATAAAGGAATAATGATTTCTAAGATAACTTCTAATGCCGCAAATAACATTGTAAGTAATGAATCTTTTTTATATTCTTTGATTTGTTTCATTAAAGTTTTTACCATAATTGACGTCCTTTCCTATTCATTTACCGAACTTCATGAATATTTATAAATCTTCTTTTATGTTATTAATTAATTTATCGGATATTTTAATAAACGTATTTATTTCTTCTTCAGATAAATCTTTAATAAGTTTTTGATGCATTTCTTTCATCTTATCTTCAATTTGTCGATTATGATTTCTTGAAGATTCTGTTAAAACGATTTTCTTTAATCTTGCATCATATTCTACTTCTTCTCGTTCAATCATTCCCTTTTTACACATCAATTTCAACATTTCTGATGTCGTAGAACGATTGATTGAAAATTCTTTTTCTATATCTTTAGGAAATGTATCAAGCCCACTATCTTCTCTATCTTGAACAAACCCAATAATCCAACAATGCATTAAAGTTACACGATCAGGCCTCTGACCTGTTTTCTTATCCATTGTTTTTCTCATTAGGTTATTTATGGTCTTAATACGATGTCCAATGGGATCTCTATACATATCATTCCTCCTATATTGTTCGGTTACGAATTGTATGGTAACATACAATTTAAAATTTGTAAACTTTTTTCATAGAAGTTCTTTATAAGTCGTTGTATAATAGAAAAGAAAGTGAGGAAGACAAATGGAAATTAAAGAAAGGTTTTTAAATTATGTGAATTTTGACACACAATCAGATAGTTATTCACATACTGTTCCTTCAACTTCAAAACAATTAAAATTAGGAAATTATTTAGTTGAAGAATTAAAATCATTAGGAATTGAAAACACAAAAATAGATGAATTTGGTGTAGTTTATGGAACAATTCCTAGTAATAATAATCATCAAGGAGATGTTATAGGTTTTATTGCCCACATGGATACTTCTCCTGATGCAAGTGGTAAAGATATTCATCCACAAATTATCAAAGATTATCAAGGTCAAAAAATTACTTTAAATGCAGATAAAGAACTTTATCTAGACCCTGAACAATATCCTCAACTCTTACAACTTATTCATCATGATTTAATTACTACAGATGGAACAACTTTATTAGGAGCTGATGATAAAGCTGGTATTGCAATCATTATGCAAATGGTGGAATATATTTATAATCATCCAGAATTTAAACATAATGATATTCAAATTGCTTTTACACCTGATGAAGAAATTGGACATGGTAGTGATCACTTTAATGTTGATTACTTCAATGCACAATATGCTTATACCATTGATGGTGGAGATATTCACATTGTTGAATATGAAAACTTTAACGCATTTAGTGCCGAAGTGAAAGTCCATGGAAGAAGTATTCATCCAGGAAGTGCTAAAAATAAAATGATCAATTCAACGCGTGTTGCCTATGAATTTGATTCACTTTTACCTGTGCATATGCGCCCTGAATCAACAGAAGGTTATGAAGGATTTAATCACCTTCACTCGATTCAAGGAACTTGTGAAGAAACAGTTGCTGAATATATTATTCGTAACCATGACTTACAACAAGCAAATAAACAATGCCAAGACTTTAAAGACATTGCAGAGTTCTTAAATAAAAAATATGGTTATAAAATTGTTGAAGTAACGATTACAGAAAGTTATTTAAACATGAAAGAAGCTCTAAAAGATCATATGTTCATTGTTGAACAAGCTTTAGCTGCCATTAAAGAAAATGGTTTAGATGCTTATTGTTCACCAATTCGTGGTGGTACAGATGGTGCACGTTTAACATTCAAAGGACTTCCTTGTCCTAATCTTGGTACAGGTGGTTTTAACTATCATGGACCCTATGAATATTGTTCACTTACTATGATGGAAAAACAAGTTCAAATCTTACTTCATATTTTAAAAAACACTGCTTCTAAATAAGCATTAACAAAAAATCGTGTGGATTTCTTAGACAATAAATAAAGCAAAAGTATTAACTTAATTTCTTAACTTAGTAGCATTACAAAAAAAGCCGTGATTTTTCACGACTTTTTGATATTAAAATTAAATATTTGTATTTCTTATAATTTACTTTTGATTTTCTTTATTTAATTCCAAAGTATCTATTTTTTTAATAAATGGTAAATAAATAACAAAAGATACAACAATCATCACAAATTGCCATAATGCAACACGCCACCCACCAATCAAAAGTCCTGATATAATTGGTGGTGTTGTCCAAGGAACCATAACCCCGCTAAATAATGGTAAAATTCCCATATACATTAATAAGTAACTACTTATACCTATAATTAAAGGAACAAGAACAAATGGAATTAATAAATATATATTAAGTACAATTGGTGTCCCAAAAATAATTGGTTCATTAATGTTAAAGATATTAGGTACAATGGATAATTTACCTAAGCTACGTAATGACTTTGATTTGGCAAAAAATGTAATATAAATCACTAACCCAATCACAATTCCAGCACCAGACATACATAAGAAATTGTCCCAAAATTGTTGTGTAAAAATATGTCCACCATTTTGAATTGTAAGAGGCAATCCTGAATCTATAATTTTTTGATTAGCTGCCATATTTGCTTGTAAAATTGGTGAAAGAATTCCTCCACATATAGAACCACCATGGACGCCTGTCCACCATAATAAAGACATAACAACTGTCATAATAATAACGCCAAAGAATGAATCTGTAATTCCTTGTAAAGGAATTTGAATTACCGAATAAATAAGCTCTGCAAATGTTGTATTAAATATAAAGTGACATATAGCATAAATAATTGCACAAATAGTAATAATAATTCCAGTTGGTAATAGTGACGAAAATGAATCTGCAACACCACTAGGCACACCATCTGGCATTTTAATGCTAATATCTTTTTTTACACATAAAGAATAAATATATCCAACTAAAAAACCAATTAAAATAGCACAAATCATTCCTTGACCAGCAGTCCAATCTTTAGAAATAATTCCTGTAACTGATTCCCCACTGTCTAATACCTTAGAAGATGGAGTTAATAAAATAAAAGCTGCTAAACCAGTTAAAGCGCCATTTATAGCTGTTATTACTTGATCATTCTTCAAATAAGAATAAGTAATTCCTATTACTGTAAAGAAGGCCATTAATGAAAACGTAGAAGAATATACTTGAGAACATACATCTCCTATTCCACTTTCACTAATTACTTTACTTACTGATTCAATTGGTAAGTTGGCAATCAACAGGAACAATGATCCTATCATTAAAAAAGGTAAAGAAAACATCATTCCATCCTTTAAAGCCTTTATAACTTTTGTATTTGTAAACTTCGATATATAAATAACTAATGTTTCATTTATAAATTTGTTCATATTATTTATCTCCTATAAAATTTCACCATTTGATGAAATAACTCTTTTATACCATTCAAAAGAAGCTTTTCGATATCTTCTTCCACTACCTTTAGCTTGATCATCTAAATCAACATAGATAAATCCATATCTTTTTGCCAATTCACCAGTAGAAGCACTTACAATATCGATTGCTGACCAAGGAGTATATCCCATGACTTCTACACCATCTAACTCAATTGCTTTTTTCATTTCTGAAATATGGTTTCTTAAGTAATCAATACGATAATCATCATTAATGATTCCATTTTCTAATTTATCATAAGCTCCAAAACCATTTTCAACAATAAACATTGGTTTTTGATATCTTTCATAAACTTCATTTAAAATAATCCTTAATCCTGTAGGATCAATAGCCCAACCCCAATCACTTTTCTTTAACAATGGATTTTGTACTTCAATAAAGTCATGTATTTTATCATATTCTGCAATCGTTGATTTATAATAACTAAACCCTATATAATCCACAGTACCTCGTTTTAAATCTTTTAAATCTTCATCAGTTATATCTAATTGAATATTACTCCTTTCCCACTTTTTTAAAGTATAGGTTGGATAATATCCCCTTACATGAACATCACTAAAGAAATACCTCTTATCCATTGCTTTAATTCCTGCAAGAATATCTTGTGGATTACAAGAAGAAGGATAAATTGGGCCAAAATGCAACATGCAACCTACTTGCATAGAGGCATTAATTTCTTTTGCTCTTTGAACTGCTCTAGCACTTGCAACAAACTGATAATGAGATATTTGATACATTGTTTGTTCAATATTTTCATTATCTTCATATAAAACACCTGCTCCAGTCCAAGCATTAAAAGGATTATCGGTATCTATAAGATTATTAATTTCATTAAATGTCATCCAATATTTGACCTTTTTGCTATATCTTTTAAAACATGTAATCGCATATCTTTCAAAGAATGTAATTAATTGTCTATTTCTCCAACCACCATATTTTTTTGCTAAATAAAGAGGCATTTCAAAATGAGATAAAGTAACAATAGGCTCTATTCCATATTTTAAACATTCATCAAAAACATGATCATAATACTCTAGCCCTTCTTCATTAGGCTCTAATTCGTCACCTTGAGGATAGATCCGTGGCCACGAAATACTTAAACGGAAACATTTAAAGCCCATTTCAGCAAATAATTTAATATCTTCTTTATAATGATGATAAAAATCAATTCCATAATGGTTAGGATAATATTTATCATCTAATATTTCATAAGAAATTTCTCGAGGGTGATCAACATCACCAGCTGACATAACATCGGTTACACTTAATCCTTTATGTCCTTCTTGATAGCCACCTTCGTATTGATTAGCAGCAACAGCACCACCCCATAGAAAACTTTTATTCATAATCATTCTCCCATTTTAAATTTATCAACTGCTTTTGTTGTTTCTTCTAAATAAGAATAATTACTTATCAATTTTAATGAAGTAAATATATTAAAAACATACTGTAAAGAAGCAATATAAACAGCGTTAGATAGTTCAATTGTATTTTGAGTGGTCATAATCACAATTGTTTCATCACAATATTTACAAATTTCTCTTTTTTTATGATCACAAATCACAATTGATTTAGCATGAGATTTACGAATATCCTTTGCTATTTTTAACATTTCCTTATTTTGACCTGTATGTGTTAAATAAATGCAAACTGTATCGTTTGGTTTCCTTTGCTTTAAGTATTGAAGATGCATTGGATTTAAACTGTTATATGCTTTAGAAATAACCCCTTCTTCTTCAAAATTCAAACTATAAATTTCTGCTAAAGAAAAATTAATACCAGTTCCATAAATTTCAATATATTTAGCATTTTTAATAAGTTGATAAATTCTTTCTATAACTTGTCTATCTAGTAAACTTTTTGTATACTCTATCGCTCTTTTATGTAAAAGTTCGATTTTATTTAAAGCATCATCAATTGAACTCTCACTTGAAAAAGGTTCAATTTTAAAATCATTTTTCAATTCAAGTAAATGAGAATATTCAGCCGCATATTGATATTTAAATTCTTTATATCCATTAAAGCCCAGTTTCTTACACAACCTAGAAATCGTTGCACTACTGGTATAACTTAATTTTGCCAGTTCATTAATATTCTTTTTTAAAATATCTTCTTGATTATTTATTATATAATCCACTAAATACTTTTCTTGAATTGTTAAATGGTCTAATGTTTTCATTTTGTCAATAATCATCATATTTCCTCTTTTCACCGGTTAAAAGATTCAAATTAATTATCTTCTTATCTAGAAGACATCTTCATCATAATTAACAACAACTTGTAAGTCAATCTTCTGTAAGCATTTGCAATCAAATCGAAAAAAACTTTCAATTTCACAATTATTAACAATAAAAATTGAAAGAAATTATCAAAAAAGGTTGTTACGAAATTCAATAAATAATTTCATAACAACTTTTTTATTTTGTATTATTTTTATTTATATAAAAAGAGAACAACATTTCGCATTCGTTCTCTTTTTTTGAAGATTTTCTTACAATATTTTAGGTTGCCTTCTTAAGTGCCTCCTAAACTATTTTTTTGTCCATTTTTCAAATTCTTCATCAGTAGCTAAAACATAATGAGTTCCATCTACTAAATGTTCAGTACCTTTTGTATAATCGACTCCACTTTCTTTATAATCGTAAGTAAATGATTTACGTACTTTTTCTACACGTGGATTAGGATGAGGAATAGCACTTAATAATGATTTTGTATATGGATGAATTGGATTATCAAAGATTTCTTCAGTAGTTCCTGTTTCTACTAAATGTCCTAAGTGTAATACCCCAATTTTATCACTGATATATTTAACCATTGATAAGTCATGTGCAATGAATAAATAAGCAATTCCTGTTTCTTTTTGAATCTTTTTCATCAAGTTAACAACTTGTGCTTGAATAGATACATCTAACGCTGAGATTGCTTCATCAGCAATAATTAAATCAGGATTCATAATTAATGCTCTTGCAATACCAATACGTTGTCTTTGTCCACCTGAGAATTGATGTGGATAACGTGAAGCATGTTCTCTTGATAAACCAACAAGTTCAAGCATTTCATAGATTTTTTCATTTCTTTCTTCAATAGAAGAATAAGATTTATGAATATCTAAACCTTGACCAATGATATCAATAACTTTCTTTCTTGGATTTAAACAAGCCATTGGATCTTGGAAAATCATTTGCATCTTTGTATGTAATTCTTTAGATGTTTCCTTATCTAATTTTCCACCAATTTCTTTTCCATTGAAAACAATTGAACCAGAAGTTGGTTTATATAAACGAATAATACTTCTACCAGTAGTTGATTTACCTGAACCAGATTCACCTACTAAACCATAAGTTTCACCTGGCATAATATCAAATGAAATACCATCAACTGCTTTTACAGTAAAGTTACGATTAATTTTAAAATGTTGTTTTAAATCTTTAACGACAAGGATAGGTTCTTTATTTTCCATTATTCAACACCCTCCTTTTTCATTTTTTCTAATCTGTTTTTTAATTCAACTGGCATTTCAACTTTTGGAGCTTTTTCATGCATTAACCATGAAGCAACTTTATGAGTTGTACTACCAGGTACTTTAAACATTGGAGGTTCAATTCTTAAGTCAATATTTAAAGCATACTTATTACGTGGAGCAAAAGCATCACCTTTTACTTCATGTGCTAAGTTTGGTGGTGTACCAGGGATTGTGTATAATTCATCATCATCAGTATCTAAATCTGGCATAGATGATAATAATCCCCAAGTATATGGATGACGTGGATCATAGAAAATTTCATCAATGGTTCCAGTCTCTACGATTTTACCAGCGTACATAACATTTACATAATCAGCTACTTTAGCAACAACACCTAAGTCATGTGTGATATAAATAACTGATAAATCTTTTTTCTTTTGAATATCTTGAATTAATTCAAGAATTTTAGCTTGGATAGTAACATCCAATGCAGTTGTAGGTTCATCACAAATTAAAACATAAGGATCACAAGATAAAGCAATTGCGATAACAATTCTTTGTCTCATCCCACCAGATAATTGGTGAGGATAGTTTTTCATACGTTTTTCAGCATTAGTAATACCTACTAATTGTAATAATTCAACTGCTTTTTTATAAGCTTCTTCTTTTGGTGTATTGTAATGATGAATCATTGGTTCCATAATTTGATTTCCAATTGTCATTGTAGGGTTTAATGATGTCATTGGATCTTGGAAAACCATGGCAATTTTACGACCACGAATTTCACTTTGCATTTCTTTTTCACTTAATTGACAAATGTCTTTTGTGATTCTTTCACCTGTATTTTCATCTGTCCAAGTGTAGTTAATAGAACCACCATCAATTGAACCATTTCCAGCCATGATACCCATGATTGCTTTAGTAGTAACTGACTTACCTGATCCAGATTCACCAACGATAGCGATTGTTTCACCTTTATATAAATCTAAGTTAACACCACGAATTGCATTAACAATACCACTATCAGTTCTAAAAGAGATATTTAAATCTCTGACTTCTAATATTTTTTCTCTTTCTGCCATAATTACATCTCCTTCATAGTTGGATCAAGTGCATCACGAAGTCCATCACCAAATAAGTTGAAACTTAACATTAAGATAGAGAAAATAATAACTGGAATTACCATCATGTAAGGGTAAATAGTAATTGAGTTAAATCCATCATTAATTAATGTACCTAATGAAGCCATTGGAATTGGTAAACCTAAACCAACGAACGATAAGTATGCTTCATAGAAGATAGCATTTGGAATAGACATCATAATCATAATAATCATTTGACTATAAATATTTGGTAAAATTTCTTTAAAGATAATAAACATGTTACTAGCTCCTAAAGTACGTGAAGCTAAAACGAATTCTTCTTCTTTTACTCTTAAAACTTGAGCTCTTGTAATTCTTGACATACCAATCCATTCAGTAAATGATAAAGCCATGATAATTGTGAATAATGATGCTTTCATCACCATTAATAACAATGTTAATATTACTAAAGTTGGGATAGAGTTAATGATTTCTTGAATTCTTTGCATTACTGAATCAACTTTACCTCCAAAATAACCAGAGATCAGTCCGTATGTCATACCTACAATCACGTCAATGAAGATTGCAACAACGGCAATGAATAATGAATATCTTGTACCTGTCCAAACACGTACAAATAAATCTCGACCATAAGTGTCTGTACCAAAGAAATGTTCAGCACCTGGTGAAATACTTGCAATTTTTGTATTGATTGCATCAAATTTATATGATGAAAACATTGGAGCAAAAATAGCAAATACTGCGATAACTAAAATACAAATTAAACCGATAACGGCACCTTTGTTCTTTTTAAAACGATTTAAAGAATCTTTCCAAGCAGGAAGTGATGGAGCAACAATGTCTTTAGTAATGTCTTGTTTGTCTCCAACGAATTCAAAATCGTCTGGTAAAAATTCAATCTTTTCTAAATCCATTATTAATCATCCTTTCCTAATCTAATTCTTGGATCAATAATTCCATAAGAAATATCAATAATTAACATCATGAAAATGTACATTGCAGCATATAAGAATGAACAAGCTAAAATGATGTTGTAATCATTTGATAAAATACTATTAATTAATAATTTACCTAATCCAGGAACAGAACAAATCTTTTCAACAACCATAGTACCTGTCATTAAGTTTACTAAAATAGGTCCTAAAATTGTGATTACTGGAATTAAAGCATTTCTTAATGCATGTTTGAAAATTAAAGTTTTACGATCTAATCCTTTTGCTTTTGCAAGAGTCATATATTCACTTGTTAAAACTGAAACCATTTCAGTACGTGTAAAACGTGCAACGTTTGCAATAACACCAACAGATAAAGCTAAAATTGGCATAATTGATGATTTAATTGCATTCGATGAACTATATGAAGTTGGTAACAATCTTAATTTTGAAGCAAATAATAATAAAATTAACATTGCAAATACGAATGATGGGATGGAAACCCCAATTACAGAAATAACTGTAGCGATTGTATCCCAAATTGTATTTTTATGTAATGCAGCAAATACTCCTAAGAACATACCAATAACTGTTCCAATAATTACTGCACATAAACCGTAAATCATAGATAATTTTGCAGCACTTCCTACAAGTGAAGATACTTGCATATCTTTATATAAGTTAAATGAAACACCGAAATCCCCTGTTAACATATTTTGAATATAACGTACGAATTGAACCGGAATTGGTTGATCCAATCCATATTGTGCTTCAATAGCAGCTCTGGCTGAAGCACTTAATTTTTCATTGTTAATTGGAGAACCTGGTAAAAATTTAACCATTAAAAATAATACCATTAAAATAACGAATAATGTAATTAACGAAATAACTAAACGTTTTCCGATATATTTTAAGGTTGAATTACTCATCTTTTTTCCTCCTATATTTATTTAAAAAAGAAACACAATACAGAATACTATATTGTGTTGTCTTCTCTATGTTCTTTTTTAGATTGAACTATTTTGATACATATTCGAATGTATATGGAACACCAACTGGTTTAATACCTAAGTTTTTAACTTTTGTATTTTGTAAAGTAGCAGTTCCTTTTTCGAATACTGGAATATATCCTAAATCTTCACATAAGATTTTTTCTGCATCGATCATTAATTGCCAACGAGCATTAGCATCAGTTTCACTGTTAACTTTTCCCATGATTGAATCATATTCAGCATTTGACCAATGACCATAGTTGTTATTGTTGTCAGTTAAAGCTAATGTTAAATAAGTTGTAGGATCACCATAGTCAGGTCCCCAACGAGTTACTGATAAATCGAAATCTCCATTTTTTTGTTTGTTGTAGATACGATCTTGTTTAGTAGTAGCAACCATTTCAATTTTTAATCCTTTTAAGCTAGAGAAAGCGTTTTGTAAATAAGTTGCAAATACATCCATTGGAGATTCATCTGTACCATAAGTTAATCTTAAAGTAATTTCAGATTTTCCTAATTCTTTTAATCCTTCATCTAAAGCAGCTTGTGCAGCTTTTTTGTCATATGAAGTATATGTTGCAGCTTCATCACGGAAATCTTTTCCTTCTGGAGAAATTGATAATCCTGAAGGTACGAAACCTTTAGCAGCTTGTGAACCGTCTTTTAATACGTTTTCACATAAATCTTTTCTGTTGATAGCTAATGATAAAGCTTTTCTTACATTTAAGTTAGCTAAATCACTATTTTCTAAATTTGGTTGAATGTAGAATAAGAATCCTTCAGAAATATTTTTGAATGATTCATCTTTTTTGTATTTATCAACTAAGTCAGAGTTGATAATAGCGAAATCAGTTTCACCTGCTTCAAAAGCTTGAGCAGCAACTTTTGGCTCTTGAACTAATTTCATCACTAATTTGTCGATTTTTACATCTTTAGCAGCATAGAATTTATCATTTTTTTCGAATTCAGCTACTGAACCTGGTTCCCAGTTTGTCATAACGAAAGCACCGTTACCTAAAATAGAATCAGCACTCTTACCATATTTATCACCTTGTTTTTCACAGAATTTTTGGTTAATTGGATAGAAACATGGGAATGACATTAATTCATCAAAGAATGAAACTCTTGTAGTTGTAGTAATTTCTAACGTTTTGTCGTCTACAGCTTTTACCCCTAATTTGTTTAAGTCTTCATCAGTTAAATCTTGTTCTGCATCGATTTTATCTGATAATTCTTGAGCACCTGCGATGTTAGCAATACCATCGCAGAACATGTAATAGTAGTTTCCTTTCTTTTTGAAAATTCTTTGCCATGCATAAACGAAATCGTTTGCTGTCACAGCATCACCATTAGACCATTTAGCATCTCTTAATTTATAAGTGTGTGTTAAACCGTCTTCTGAAACTTCTGAAGATTTAGCAATACCATATGTAGTAGTACCATCTTTAGCAGGTTTCATTAGCCCATCAATAATTGCATGTAATGCAGTAAATGAGCATCCGTCTTCGGCATCTGATGAGTCTAAATTTTTGATATCTAATTCACTTGAATAAGTGTAAGTAGATGAATCATCACTAGATCCCCCACACCCAGCAAGAGTTAGAGCCATCATAGCACAAAGTACCATAGATAATAATTTTTTCATTTTTTCTCTTCCCTTCTATAAATCGCCTTTGTATACACTAATACATATACAATAAAAATTTATGCTTTAATATTAGTACAATGCGTTATAGAAGTCAACAAAAAAAACGAACTTTGTATACAAAATTGTATTATTGTTTATACAAAAAAATATTTTTCAATCTACATTCAAGAATAAAATAGAACAATTGTTTTTTATACATTTATTTTTGACGTTTATATTAATTGGAAGACAACATATTTTTTTATTCTTTTTTAAGAAGAAACACAATACCGAAATATTGTGTTTCTGTTGATTTTATCGACTATTTTGATACATATTGGAATGTATATGGAACCCCTACAGGTCTAATTACTAAACCTTTTACATCTTTATTTTGTAAAGTTGCAGTACCTTTTTCAAATACTGGGATGTAACATAAATCATCCATCATAATTTTTTCTGCATCAATCATTTCTTGCCAACGAGTATTAACATCAGATTCATTAGCAACTTTATCCATTAATGCATCTAATTCACTGTTTGTATATTTACCATAGTTGTTACCATTAGTAGAAATACCCATTGTTAAGTAAGTTGTAGGATCACCATAGTCAGGTCCCCAACGAGTTGTAGCTAAATCATAATCACCATTTTTTTGTTTGTTGTAGATACGATCTTGTTTAGTAGTAGCTACCATTTCTACTTTAATACCATCTAATTTACTTAAAGCGTTTTGTAAATAAGTTGCAAATACATCCATTGGAGATTCATCTGTACCATAAGTTAATCTTAAAGTAATTTCAGATTTTCCTAATTCTTTTAATCCTTCATCTAATGCAGCTTGAGCAGCTTTTTTATCATATGAAGTATAAGTATCTGCTTCATCACGGAAATCTTTTCCTTCTGGAGAAATTGATAATCCTGATGGAACAAATCCTGAAGCAGCTTGTGAACCATCTTTTAAGACGTTTTCACATAAATCTTTTCTATTGATTGCTAGTGAGATTGCTTTTCTTACATTTAAGTTAGCTAAATCACTATTTTGGAAGTTTACTGAAATATAGAATAAGTAACCTTCATTAATTTGTTTGAATGAATCATCTTTTTTGTATTTATCAACTAAGTCTGAGTTGATTGGAGCGAAATCAGTTTCACCTGCTTCGAATGCTTGAGCAGCAACTTTTGGATCTTGAACTAATTTCATTACTAATTTGTCAATTTTAACTGTTTTAGCATCATAATATTTATCATTTTTTTCAAATTCAGCTACTGAACCTGGTTCCCAGTTTGTCATAGTGAAAGCACCATTTCCTAAAATAGTTTTAGCACTCTTACCATATTTATCACCTTGTTTTTCGCAGAACTTTTCATTGATTGGATAGAAACATGGGAATGACATTAATTCATCAAAGAATGAAACACGAGTAGTTGTAGTAACTTCTAATGTTTTATCATCGACTGCTTTAACACCCATTGCATCTAAATCAGCATCTGTAATATCTTCTTCATTGTCAATTTTATCTGACATTTCTTGTGCCCCTACAATACTTGCAATACCATCACAGAACATGTAGTAATATTGACCTTTCTTTTGGAAGATTCTATGCCAAGCATAAACGAAATCATTTGCAGTAACAGGATCACCGTTAGCCCATTTAGCATCTTTTCTGATTTTGTAAGTATGAGTTAACCCGTCATCTGAAACTTCAGAAGATGAAGCAACACCATTTACGATATTACCTTTCTTATCTGTTTTCATAAGCCCATCAATAACAGCATGCATTGCTGTAAATGAGCATCCGTCATCGGCATCTGATGAATCTAAGTTTTTAATATCTAATTCACTTGAGAAAGTGTAAGTAGATGAATCTCCTCCTGATCCCCCACAACCAGCAAGAGTTAGAGCCATCATAGCACAAAGCACCATTGATAATAGTTTTTTCATATTCTCTCTTCCCTTCTTAAATTATCTTTTGTGCAATAAATCGACATGTTGTATACAATTTATCGATTTATTAACTTCATAATAGTGGATTAGTCTTTAAAAGTCAATACTATTTTGGATATTTGTATACAATGCAATATATTAATTTATTACCGTGATAGTTTTTTATTAAAAAAGACATCATATTTTCTTATTATGCCTTTTCTCTTTTTATTCAGTTTTTTCTACATATTCAAAAGAAATTGTTCTACATGGTTTAATAACTAGATTTTTTACTTTTGGATTTTGTAATGTTGCCGCTCCTTTTTCAAAAACAGGAATATATGCATAACCATCTAGTAAGATTTTTTCTGCATCTTTCATTTTTTGCCAACGAGTATTAGCATCAGATTCATTAGCAACTTTATCCATTAATGCATCTAATTCACTGTTTGTATATTTACCATAGTTGCTACCATTTGTTGATAATGCAATTGTTAAATAAGTTGTAGGATTTCCATAATCCGGTCCCCAACGTGTTACTGCTAAATCAAAATCACCATTTTTTTGTTTGTTGTAAATACGATCTTGTTTAGTAGTAGCTACCATTTCTACTTTAATACCATCTAATTCACTTAAAGCATTTTGTAAATAAGTTACAAATACATCCTTTGGAGATTCATCTTTACCATATGTAAATCTTAACGTAATTTGATCTTTTCCTAATTCTTTTAATCCTTCATCTAAAGATTCTTGTGCTTTTTTCTTATCATAAGATGTAAAGTTTCCAGAATCTTTTCTAAAATCAACGCCATCTGGACTCGTTGCTAAACCAGAAAGAATAAATCCTGTTGCTGCAAAAGAACCGTCTTTTAATATTTTTTCGCATAAATCATTTCGATTAATTGAAAGTGAAACTGCTTGTCTGATATTCGCATTAGCAAGATTTGCATTTTGAAAATTCACAGATAAATAATAAAGGAAGCCTTCTGGTACTTGTTTAAAAGCTTCATCATCTTTATATTTATCTACCAAATCCTAATTGATTGGTGCATAGTCTGTTTCTCCTGCCATAAATGATTGAGCCGCAACTTTTGGATTTTGAACAAGTTTCATCACAAGTTTTTCAATCTTTACAGTTTTTGCTTCATAGTAATCTTCATTCTTTTTAAATTCCGCAATAGATCCTGGTTCCCAATTTGTCATAATAAAAGCACCATTTCCTAAAATAGCTTTTGCGCTTTTACCATATTTATCTCCTTGTTTTTCACAAAACTTTTCATTAATTAGGAAAAAACATGGAAATGCCATTAATTCATCAAAGAAAGAAACACGTACAGTTATTTTTACTTCTAAAGTATAGTCATCGATTGCTTTTACACCCATAGAATTTAAATCATCATCCGTAAGTTCTTCACCTGCATCAATTTTATCTGATAACTCTTGAGCTCCTTCAATACTTGCAATTCCATCTACAAACATATAATAATAACTTCTCTTTTTTCTAAAAATACGTTGCCATGCATAAACGAAATCATGAGCTGTTACAGGATCTCCATTTGTCCATTTAAAATCTTTTCGAAGTTTGTAGGTATGTGTTAAACCGTCTTCAGACAATTCTTCACTTTTAGCAACCGCGTTTACGATATTTCCTTTTTTATCTGTTTTTGTAAGTCCATCGATTACTGCATGAATTGCCTTGAGTGAACATCCATCATCTGCATCTGACGAATCTAAATTTTTAATATCCAATTCACTTGAATACGTATAAGTCGTTATGTCATCTCCATTTGATCCAACACATCCCGTTAATGTTAAAACCATTAAACAACATAAAAATAATGAGAGTATTTTTTCATATTCCCTTTCTCCTTTTTTATCAAAAAAAGAAGTAGATTTCTCTACTTCATTATTTTACTACACTCATGGCAAGAGCTAAAGCTCCAACAACCCCAGCATTATCCCCTAATTCTGGATAAACGATATAATCTTTAATTTTATCAGTAGTCACTTCTTCTTTTTGAATATAACCATTTAAGAATTCTTGAGTATATTTATGAATCATTGGAAAAAGTTGTTTTTGATGCATAACACCACCACCTAGAATAATTTTCTTAGGTGAAAGAGTTAAAATATAATTTGCCATCGCTTGTCCAATATAATAAGCTTCTAAATCCCATGCCGGATGATCTCCTGGAAGTTCACTTCCTTTTACTCCCCATCTTGCTTCAATGGCAGGACCAGCTGCTAAACCTTCAAAACATGTTCCATGATATGGACATTTTCCTGAATATTTATCATCTTCTCTAACAATCATTTTCATATGTCCCATTTCTGGATGAAGTAACCCGTGTACAAGTTTACCACCAACAACGGCTCCTCCACCAATTCCTGTTCCAATTGTAAGATAAAGGGCACTGTCTAATCCTTTTGCCGCACCAAATGTTGCTTCACCTAAAGCAGCCCCATTAACATCTGTATCAAAAGCCATAGGAATGTCATATCTTTCTTTTAAAGCACCCATAATGTTATAATTATTCCATCCTGGTTTAGGTGTTGTTGTAATATAACCATAAGTTGGACTTGTAAGATCTGGATCAATAGGTCCAAAACTTCCTACACCTAATGCTTCAATTTCTTTTCCATCAAAGAATTTAAAAACATTTTCCATTGTTTTTTCAGGTGCTTCTGTAGGAAATGATTCTCTTTCTAAAACTTCTCCTTTTTCATTTCCAATACAAACTACAAATTTAGTTCCACCTGCTTCAATTGCTCCTAATTTCATTATTATATCTCCTTTTTTCCTTTACTCTTATTTTAAACAACTCTGATTATAAAGTAAATATGCAATTATAAATTGAAAAAGAGTTACATGATTTAGATGATAACTCTAAATTCATGAACTCTTTTTTCATTAATTATCTAAATATCTTGTATAACGATCTACATGTAATAATCTGTTAGCATTATCTACACGTTCTTTAGTTGGAGGTTTTATTCCTTCTAATTGATAAGGAATCTTCAATTCTTCCCACTTAAAGACACCTAAAGTATGATAAGGAAGTATTTCTACACGATAAACATTAGAAAGGGTAGAAATAAAACGATCTAATTCAATTAAATCTTCATCATAATCACTTCTTTCTGGAACAAGAACATGTCTAATCCAAATTGGTTTATTAATTTCAGATAAATACTTTGCCATATCTAAAATATTTTCATTACTTCTTCCTGTAAGTGCAATATGTCTTTCATTATTGATTTCTTTAATATCAACAAGTAATAAATCTGTATACTCCATCAGTTCATTAAATTTAGAAAAGAAAGGTTCTTCTCTAGTAAAACATCCACCACTGGTATCAATACATGTATTGATACCTTCTTTTTTTGCAAGTTTAAATAATTCTAAAACAAAATCTATTTGAGCTAAAGGTTCTCCACCACTAATCGTAATGCCCCCTTTTTTACCCCAATATGTTTTGTACTTCATTGCTTGTTGAAGCGCTTTTTCAGGAGTATATTCTTCGTATTTCTTTGAACCCCATGTATCAGGATTATGACAAAATTGACATCTTAAAGGACATCCATGTAAGAAATAAATATAACGTACTCCTGGACCATCGACTGATCCAAAGCTTTCTATTGAATGAATTCTACCAATTGTTTCCATTTTTCCTCCGTAACAAAACAACCTCATAAGAGGTTGTTTTCATTATTTGATTAAGTTATTGATTACATATGTTCATGACAAGTTCTTGCGATAACATCTAATTGTTGTTCACGAGTTAAGTCAATGAATTTAACAGCATATCCAGATACACGAATTGTGAAGTTTGCATATTCTTCTTTTTCTGGATGTTCCATAGCATCAATTAATTTTTCAGTTCCAAATACGTTAACATTTAAGTGATGAGCACCTTGTTCAAAATATCCATCCATAACTTGTACTAAGTTATTAACTCTTTCACCTTCATCATGTCCTAAAGCATCTGGGTTGATTGTTTGAGTATTAGAAATACCATCCAATGCCCATTCATATGGTAATTTAGCAACTGAGTTTAATGAAGCTAATAAACCATTTTGTTCAGCACCGTAAGATGGGTTAGCACCTGGTGATAATGGTTCACCTGCTTTACGTCCATCAGGTAATGAACCTGTAGCTTTACCATAAACAACGTTTGAAGTGATTGTTAAGATAGAAGTTGTTGGTTCTGAATCTCTATAAGTATGATGTTTTTTGATTTTAGCTAAGAATTCACCTAATAACCATACAGCGATATCATCAGCACGATCATCATCGTTACCATATCTTGGGAAGTCACCTTCAACTTCATAATCTACTACGATACCATCTTCATCTCTGATTGTTTTAACTTTAGCATATTTGATTGCGCTTAATGAATCTACTACATGTGAGAATCCAGCAATACCAGTTGCGAAAGTACGTTTTAGATCAGTATCAATTAATGACATTTGTGCAGCTTCATAATAATATTTATCATGCATATATTGAATTAAGTTTAATGTATTAACATAAAGATCTGCTAACCATTCCATCATTTGGTCATAACGTTCCATAACTTCATCATAGTCTAAGTATTCAGAAGTAATTGGACGATATTTTGGAGCCACTTGATCTTTAGTTTTTTCATCAATACCACCATTGATAGCATATGTTAAACATTTAGCTAAGTTTGCACGTGCACCAAAGAATTGCATTTCTTTACCAGTTTGAGTAGCTGATACACAACAACAAATTGAGTAATCATCTCCCCATACAGGACGCATTACATCATCATTTTCATATTGGATTGAGCTAGTATCTACTGAGATTTTAGCAGCAAAACGTTTGAAGTTTTCTGGTAATGCTTTTGTATATAAAACTGTTAAGTTTGGTTCTGGTGAAGGACCCATGTTTTCTAATGTGTGTAAGAAACGGAAACAGTTTTTAGTAACCATTGAACGTCCATCAGTTCCTAAACCTGCAACTTCAAGTGTAGCCCATACTGGGTCACCAGAGAATAATTGGTTGTAAGAAGGAATACGAGCAAATTTAACCATTCTACATTTCATAACGAAATGGTCTACTAATTCTTGTGCTTCTTCTTCTGTTAATGTTCCGTTAGCTAAATCTCTTTCTACATAGATATCTAAGAAAGTAGAAATACGTCCAACTGACATTGCAGCACCATTTTGAGTTTTGATTGCAGCTAAGTATCCAAAGTATAACCATTGGAATGCTTCATGAGCATTTTTAGCTGGTTTAGAAATGTCATATCCGTAGATAGCAGCCATTTCTTTCATACCTTTTAATGCTTTTACTTGTTCAGCAATTTCTTCTCTTTTACGAATGATATCTTCAGTCATTGATCCACTACCACAATGATTGAAATCATTTACTTTTTGTTCAATTAAGAAATCAATACCATATAAAGCAACACGACGATAGTCACCAACAATACGTCCACGTCCGTATGTATCAGGTAAACCTGTAATTACTTTATTATGACGAGCTTTTTTAATTTCTGGTGTATAAACATCGAATACTGCTTGGTTATGTGTTTTATGATATTTTGTGAAAATTTCATGTAATTTTTCATCTGGTTCATATCCATAAGTTGCAGCAGCTTGTTCTGCCATTTTGATACCACCATAAGGCATGAAAGCTCTTTTTAAAGGTTTGTCAGTTTGTAAACCAACAACTTTTTCTAAATCTTTCATTTCTTCATCGATATATCCAGGACCATAAGCAGTAAGTCCACTTACTACTTTAGTTTCACATTCTAATACTCCACCTTTAGCTCTTTCTTCTTTTTGTAACTTTTGAAGTTTTCCCCAAAGTTTATTAGTAGCTTCTGTAGGACCAGCTAAAAATGATTCATCTCCATCATAAGGTTTATAGTTATCTTGAATGAATTGACGAGTGTTTACTTCTTCTTTCCAAAGTCTTCCTTTAAATCCGTTCCATTCTTCATTGAATTTATCTGTTAAAGCCATTTTGTTTATTTCCTCCTAAATCAAAATTCCTTCATAATTATAGCACTTACATTTTGCATAGACAACAAAAACTTAAAGAAAATGATGAGCGCTTACATAATTATTTTACAAGTTTAGTATAACAGGAATCATTCCTAAAATCCAATCATATGCTCTTATAAAGAATATTTATTTTTTCCTAGCTTTTCTAATTGATTTAGTATATAGTTTACGTAGACATTTTAGGAGGCTTTTTTATGACATTAACAAACCAAGCTTTATCAAGCGCTGCTGATAAAGATTTAGAATTATCAAAACAAGTATGTCGCGAAGCAGTAAATGAAGTAATCGAGAAAAATCATTTAACATTATCTCCACAATTTACGCAAAATCTCGTTGTACATCTTGCAATTGCAATACTTAGAATCAAAACAAACAATTACATTCCTTTAAGTCAAGGACAAATCACATCATATAAAGCAAACACTAACTATGATTCAGCAGTTGAAATTTGTAATATTCTTAGTAAAAAATTTGATATTGAATTTCCAGAATCAGAATTAGCACTTATTTCAATGTACCTATCTAAAAATAACGTATTAGATGTTGAATTTAATGCTGGTGTTAATTTATTAGATGATGAAATTATTGATGTTCTACAAAACACTTTAGATTCTTTATTTAAACAAAAAGGTATAGATTTAAGAAATAATGAAAAATTACTTGTTTCTTTAGGATTACATTTAACACCTGCACTTGATCGATTATTAGATGATAGTCAAATCGAAAATCCTTTAACTGCAAAGATTAAAGAAAGACATCCTAAAGAATTTGCAATGGCAGAAATCTTAAATGACGCTATTGAATCTATTTATCATAAAAGATTTACTGAAGATGAAGTGGCTTATTTTGCATTACACTTTATTGTTTCAGCAAGACAAAAATAGAAGTTCACATTGAACTTCTATTTTTTTATAAATATTTACCTGTAATACTCTTTATATTATTTTTTATTTCTTCAACACTACCAGTAGCTACAATCATTCCACCATCTTGACCACCACCTGGCCCCATATCAATTATATAATCCGCATTTTTCATCACATCACGATCATGTTCAATGACGACGACTGTCGCACCTTGATCTACCAGTGATTGAAAAACTTTAACTAATATTTGAACATCTAAAGGATGTAATCCAATCGTAGGTTCATCAAAGATAAAAATTGAATCATTTTGAGACTTACTCATTTCACTTGCAAGTTTTAAACGTTGTGCCTCTCCACCAGATAAACTTGGTGTTTCCTCACCCAATGTCAAATATCCTAAACCTAAGTTTTCTAATACTTCCAGTTTTCGATAAACACCTTTTAAACCTTGACAAGCTTCTTTAGCAAAACTCACATCCATTTCCATCAATTCAGGTAAAGAATACTCTTTCTCTTTTGACGTTTTATATTTAATAAAATAACTTTCTTTATTATATCTAGAACCATGACAATCAGGACAAGTCACATGAACATCTGGCAAGAATTGTACATCCAAACTTAATGTCCCTGTTCCATCACAAGTTGGACATCTAAGCTTTCCTGTATTATAAGAAAAATCTCCTGCTTTGTACCCCTTAGACTTAGCGCTTTCTGTTTTGGCAAATCTTTTTCTAAGTTCATCATGAACATTAATATAAGTAGCAACAGTCGAACGAATATTAATACCAATAGGTGAAGCATCAATCAGTTTGATATGTTCTATTCCTTCCATTTGAACATCTTTAACATGATCAGGTAATGATGCGTCATTGATTTTAGTTTGAATCGCTGGTAACAAGCTTTCTAGAATCATCGTTGTTTTTCCAGAACCTGACACTCCTGTAACAACCGTTAATTTCCCTTTAGGAATATCTACTTCTAAAGGATGGACTGTATGTATTTGATTTGTTGAAAGATGAATTTTTCCAAATTCAAATAGTTGTTCAATTGGAGATATTGGACGCATTTTTTCATCATAATGATTTGTAAGGAATGGCCCAATCATTGACTTTTTATCATTTTTAATTTGTTCTATTGTTCCTTCCGTAAAAACATAACCTCCATTTTTTCCTGCTTCTGGTCCCATTTCAATGAGCCAATTCGCTTCTTTAATAATTTCAGTATCATGATCTACTAATAAAATAGAATTTCCATCATGAATTAAATCATTCATGACTCCTATAAGTCCATAAATATTAGAAGGATGTAATCCAATAGAAGGTTCATCTAAAACATAGAGAATACCTGTTGTACGATTTCTTACTGCTCTAGCAAGTTGCATATGTTGTCTTTCTCCTGTTGAAAGTGTAGAAGCAGCTCTATCTAAAGAAAGATAGCCCAATCCTAAATCTAACAGCCTTTTAGAAACATCTAAAAACGAATCACAGATTTCACGAGCCATTGGCTTCATTTCATCAGGCATTGAATCTGGAATACCTCTTACCCATTCTACTAAATCATTTAATGGCATTTGACAAGCTTTATCTAAACCAATTCCTCTAATCAAAGGTTTTCTTGCTTCTTTTGATAAACGTGTTCCCTGACATTCTGGACAAATTTCTTCTTTTAAAAACTTTTCAACTCTTTTCATTCCTTTATCATCTTTAACTTTTGATAAAGCATTTTCTACTGTATAAGTTGCATTAAAATAAGTAAAATCCATTTCTCCTGCATGATCCGTATTTTTAGCCTTATAAAAAATATGTTTCTTTTCCGCCGGTCCATAATAAACAATATTTTTTTCTTCATCAGTTAATTGATTAAAAGGCACATCTGTTCTTACTCCCATAGCACGACAAACATCTGTCATCAAAGTCCACATTAATGAGTTCCATGGAGCGACTGCTCCTTCATCTATGGTAAGTGTTTTATCAGGAACAAGCGAATCAATATCAACAATTCTAACAATTCCTGTTCCACCACATTTAAGACAAGCTCCTTGACTATTAAAAGCTAACTCTTCAGCACTTGGTGCATGTATTTTTTCTTTACAAATTGGACAGATGATTTCTTTTTCAGCAGCCACATTTAAAGTTGGTTCAATATAATGACCATTTTTACAACAATGCTTAGCAAGACGTGAATACATGAGTCTTAAACTATTTAAAAGTTCTGTCCCTGTTCCAAACGTACTACGAATACCTGGAACAGCCGGTCGTTGGTGAAGTGCTAAAGCCGCAGGAACATAAAGAACTTCATCTACTTGTGCCTTCGTAGCACTCGTCATACGCCTTCTTGTATAAGTTGATAAAGATTCTAAGTATCTTCTTGACCCCTCACTATAAAGAACACCCATGGCTAGTGATGATTTTCCTGACCCTGAAACACCTGTAATAGCAACTATTTGATTTAATGGTATATCAACATTGATATTTTTTAAGTTATGTACTTTTGCACCTCTTACTTTTATTTTCTCTGGTGTATTTCCCATATAATCCCTCATTTCTTCTTTAGTTATATATTATTTTTGGAATAAAAAAGTAAATGATATTCATTTCGAATACCATTTACATATTTTTCATTTTATACCTGTATTTTGTAAATAACATTAAAAAATTAAAATTACATCCAACTTATTTTTTAACTAAAGAACATCCTGCACTTGTTCCAATACGATCAGCTCCAGCAGCAACGATTTTCACCATATCTTCAGGTGTTCTAACACCACCTGCAGCTTTTACTTTTGCTTTTCCATGAACAGCTTCTTTCATGATTCTAACATCTTCAATTGTAGCCCCTCTTGTTGAAAAACCAGTACTTGTTTTTACATAATCAGCTTTTGCTTCTACGCATAATTCACATGCTTTTTTAATTTCATCTTCTGTAAGTAAACAAGTTTCTAAAATAACTTTTACTAATGTTCCATTAGCAGCTTCAACTACCGCTTTAACATCATCTCTTACTAAATCATAATTTTTATCTTTTAAAGCTCCGATATTCATTACCATATCAATTTCATCAGCCCCATTAGCAATCGCATCCTTTGTTTCAAATGCTTTCACTGCACTTGTATTAGCCCCTAATGGAAAACCAATAACTGTACATACATTGACATCACTATCTTTTAGATAGTCTGCACAATAAGCAACATGGCATGGATTAATACAAACACTTGCAAAACCATATTCCATTGCTTCATCACAAATTCTTTTAACTGTTTCTAAAGGTGTATCTGCTTTTAAAACAGTATGATCAATCATTTTGTTGTAGTTCATTTTCTTCTTCTCCTTCGTATACTCTTTTAATAGCTTTTAATGCTATCGCTTTATCTCCTTCATACTCTCTTTGACCAACTTCTAAGGCAATAAATTTTTCATGACCTTTTCCTAATAATAAAACAACATCTCCTGGACTTGCTTGTTCAATGGCTTGTTCAACAGCTACTGCACGATTAGGAATAATAATGCTTGGAATATCTGTAATCTCACTTTGAATTTCTTTACAAATTTCCTCAATATTTTCTCCTCGATCATCTAATTCAGTCAAAATCACATGATCTAAATATCTATTGGCCAATGCTCCTATTTTCTTTCTTCTTGCCATATGTCTTTTACTTGGTGCTCCTAAAACAGCAATAATATTCCCTCTAGAAACACGATCTGCAAATTTAAAAACATTTTCAAAATCTTTTGTATGACAACAATAATCGACAATAATCGTAATTTTATGTTTATTAGGAATAAGCTCCATTCTTCCATTAACTGGTTTTAAATCACTAATGGCTTCAATGATCATGCGATCATCAAATCCTAAACCAACAAGTACTCCTACCGTTGCTAGAACATTATAAATATTAAAATCAGCAATTGTTGGACAAACAATATGATATAGATTTCCTTTTAATGAAAGATCAAATTCACTATGATCAATATAAAGTTCTATATTTTTAGCCATAATTTCACTTTCATTTTTAATACCATAAGTCATAATTCTTGCTTTCGTAGCTGCTTTAAATTCAGCAAAAACTTCTTCATCTTTATTTAAAACAGCAATCGAATTTGTAGATAACATTGAAAATAGTTTTTTCTTACTTTCAATATATTGTCTTCTAGTTCCATGAAAATCTAAATGTTCATCAGAAATATTTGTTAAAACAGCAATATTAAAATCGACTGCATCAATTCTTTTAAGTGCCAAACCATGACTACTTGCTTCCATGGCAACAACCTTAACACCACGTCTTGCCATATCAAACAATTTCTTTTGTACATATAAAGTTTCTGGCGTCGTATAAGGGCACTGTTCTTCTACCCCGTCATACTCTAAAGAAATTGTTCCCATGTAAGCTGCTTTACAATAATGATCCATCACACTTTTAACCATTGAAGCAACAACTGTTTTACCACTTGTTCCAGTCACTCCAACAACACGCATTTTCTTACTTGGATAATCATAGAATACATTAGAAACTCTATTTAATTCATCTAAAGCATCTGCTACCTTAATATAAATAATGCCTGGTTGTTTTTCTATATCCTTGCTATGAACAATAACTTTTGCTCCTTGAAAAATAGCATCATCCACATAACGATGTCCATCTACACTCAATCCTTCAATACAAAAGAATATAGAATAGGGTTTTACATATCTTGAATCACTATGAATTGAGTATATTTTCATATCATTATCAATATCAAACAACTCATTTAATCGTTTCATTATACCACTCTTCCAATTAACATTTCATCATATAAATCAATTATAACATTCTTCAATTGACCTATCAATTGTTCATCACTTTGTACTTTTATAAGTAAATAATTATCTCCATGTCCCACATAATATCCATGATCTTCTTTTTCAAAAAGAACTCTTAAAGTTTTACCAATTTGAGATTTTGCATAATTTTCATTTAACTCATGAGATAATGCAATCAATCGATTAACTCTTTCATGTTTAATTTTTTCATCAACTTGTACCATACGTGCTGCTGGTGTTCCTTTACGCATAGAATAAGGGAAAACATGAAGTTGTGTATATCCCACTTTTTTAATAAATTCATAAGTTTTTTCAAACTCTTCTTCGCTTTCTCCAGGAAAACCAACAATGACATCTGTTGTAAAAACAATATCAGGAATCAATCTTCTAATTTTTGATAATTTTTCATAATATTGTTCACAATTATATTTTCTATTCATACGTTTAAGTGTTTCATCACACCCAGCTTGAAGCGGTACATGTAAATGATCCACAATAATTTTAGATTTTGAAATTAAATCAATAATATCATCAGTAATTTGACTTGTTTCAATAGAAGAAATACGAAGTCTCTTTAATCCTTCTATTTTTGTTAAATCTACTAATAAATCATAAAAACTATAATTTTCTAAATCTTCACCATATCCTGCTGTATGAATCCCTGTTAAAACAATTTCTACATATCCTTTAGCTACTAATTCCTTTGCTTGTTTAATAACACTTTCTGGTTTTCTAGATCGCACTCTTCCTCTAGCATAAGGAATAATACAATATGTACAGAAATTATTACATCCATCTTGAATCTTTAAATAAGCTCTCGTATGTAAAAAACGATCAATATTTAAATCTTCAAATTTTCTTAATTGTTTAACTTCAGAAACTTTCACAATTCTTTCATGTGTTTGTTGATACTTTTCTACTAAATCAACAATTTCATTTCTAAATTGTGTCCCTAAAATGATACTTACACCTTCAATTGCTTCAATATCTTGAGGTGCTACTTGACTATAACATCCAACAACACAAACGGTTGCTTGAGGATTTTTACGAATTGCTTTGCGTATCATTTGACGAGATTTACTATCTCCTGTATTTGTGACAGTACATGTATTAACAACATAAACATCTGCCACTTCTTTAAAATCAACTTCTTCATATCCAGATTCTTCAAACATATTTAGCATTGCTTGAGATTCATAGGAATTAACTTTACATCCTAATGTATGGAATGCAACTTTCATTCTTTCACCTACTTTAATTTTTTCATAATTTTTTTATGTACTTTATCACTTAAATAATTTAATTCATGTAATTGATTTATAAATTGTTGAGGTTGTTTATAATAAGTCATAATTTCTCTTATATCATCTAAAGATGTATTTCCTTGGAAATATTTATCAATTATTGGAAAACTATCTACTAAACCATATTCTTTCTTATCAAAAATATAGATTTTCTTTAAACCATCATAATAATAATATTCATAATTTTCATCTTCAGCTATTCCTTTTAAAGAAGAAAAAGCAGAACGTAATACTTTTAAACCATAAAGTTGATAAGGAATTTCTATATTTCTTTGATAATCTTTAACATACAATTGATGTTGTTTTAATGTTAATAACATATAATTATTTAAATATCTTTCATTTATAAAAGGTTCTAAATAAGGAATTAAAATAATTTGTTGATCAGCTTTCATAAGTTTTAAATTTTTTAACGTTTCACTAATAATACTATTAAACATTTTTTGTTTTTCTTCATAATTTAAATATTGAATAGCATCTTGTGTCTCATAAACAAATCGCTTATATTCCCCTTCTATTTTTGTCTTATTATAAATACCATTTAAAATCACTTCATATTTAAACATTTCTTCTTCATTTGTCATTTTAAAAGCAAAACCATCTTCAAGAAAAGTATCTTTTTGTCCTTCAATAAGACGAAACAAATCACATTTTTTTAATTTTAACTCTACCCCATATTTCTTTAATAATTTAATCATTTTATAAGCTCCCTTGAATAACCAATGACACTCATTAAATAAAGTGGTGCTGTTTCACTTCTTAAAATACGGTTACCTAATGAACAACATTTAACGCCCATCTCGTTTAATTCTTGAATTTCACTTTCATCAAAGCCACCTTCACAACCAACAATAATCAATAATTGATCCCCTGCTTTTAATTGTTGTAAAGTATGAAATAATTCACCATGTTCATGTTGTTTAGCAGTTTCTTCATAAGCCACTAAATTATAATCTTTTAAATAGGGTTTTAATTCTTTAATTGTTTTTACTTCTTCTATTGAAGGTATTCTATTTCTTCCTGATTGTTCACTTGCTTCTTTTAATATTTTTTGATAGCGGGGCAGTTTTTTATTGAATTTGTCTTTAGTAAGTTTAACAACACATCTTTTAGAACTTAATGGAATAATATGATGAACTCCTAACTCACAGGCTTTTTGTAAAACAAATTCAAATTTATCTCCTTTAGGTAAAGCATAAACAAGTGTAACTTCTACATCTAATTCATTATTAATATCTAATTTTTCAATTGGTAAAATTGTACCTTCTTGAACATTTTCAATTAAACATAAATATTGAATATGTTTTAAGTCTACACAAATAATTTGATCACCATTTTTATTACGCATTACTTTTTCTATATGATGTTGATCACTACTTTCTATTTTGAAAGATTTATTTAATTCGATATTTTCATTTATAAAATATTTTTGCATCGTCTTTCACCCCAACATATTCTAGCATAATATTTCCCCAAGAAAAAACAATTTTACATTTTTATTTATATTCCTACAATTTCAAAAAGAAAAGTACGATTTTTCGTACTTAATTAGCTATTATTTTCTTTCTAAATACAAAATAGTTTTATAAAAAAAGAAGTAGCTTTTATACTACTTCCTTATTGAGCTTTTAAAACAAATCCATCTTGATAATCAACTTCTACATGTTGTCCTTGATGAACTGTTCCTTTAATAATTTCTTTAGCAAGTTTTGTTTCAATTTGAGATTGAATAAATCTCTTTAATGGTCTTGCTCCATAGATTGGATCAAATCCTTCTTCTTGAATCATTTGATAAGCTTGATCAGTTAAAGAAATCGTAATCTTTTTATCTTGTAAACGATGAACTAATTGACCAATAAATTTATCAATAATTTTTCTTACTACTGAACTATCTAATGAATTAAACATAACAATTTCATCAATACGATTTAAGAATTCTGGTTTAAAGTGCGCTTTTAATTCTTCTTTGACAAGTTTTCTATTTTCTTCATTATTTCCTTCTAATAAATATTGAGAACCAATATTGCTTGTCATGATAATAATTGTATTTTTAAAGCTAACTGTATTACCTTTACTATCTGTAATACGTCCATCATCTAAGACTTGAAGTAAGATATTGAAAACATCAGGATGGGCTTTTTCAATTTCATCCAATAATACAATACTATAAGGATGACGTCTTACTGCTTCTGTTAATTGTCCACCTTCTTCATAACCAACATATCCTGGTGGAGCTCCTACTAAACGAGAGACACTGAATTTTTCCATATATTCAGACATATCAATACGCACAATATTCTTTTCAGTATCAAATAATTGTTCTGCTAAAGCTTTAGCCACTTCTGTTTTACCAACCCCAGTTGGACCTAAGAATAAGAAGGAACCAATTGGTTTTTCTTCATCATTGATACCAGCACGGCTACGTAAGATAGCATCTGTTACTTTAGTGATTGCATCATCTTGACCAATAACACGTACTTTTAATGTATCATCTAAGGCTAAAAGTTTTTCTCTTTCAGAAGCCATTAATTTATTCATTGGAATACCTGTCCATCTTGAAATAACTTCTGAGACATTATCAACAGTTACTTTTTCTTGAAGTAAAGCATCATCCGATTCTTTTGCTTCAAGATCAGCAATTTCTTTGGTGATTTTTGGAATATCACCATATTGAAGTTTAGAAGCTTCTTGTAAATTACCTTCTTGCATATATTTATCTTGTAAAGCTACAAGTTTATTTTTTTGATTCTTTAATTCTTTAATATGATCTAATGAAGACTTTTCTTCTTTCCATTTTGCTTTTAATGCTGTTTCTTGTTCAGTTAAAGAAGCAATACGTTCTTTAATATCATTTAAACGTTTTACATTATCTTCATTACTATCTTCTTTTTCAATCGAAATTCTTTCCATTTCTAATCGATTCTTTTCACGTGTAATACCATCTAATTCTTCTGGTAAAGAATCAATTTCCATACGAATTGAAGCGCACGCTTCATCGATTAAATCGATGGCTTTATCTGGTAAGAAACGATCCGTAATATATCTTTGTGATAAATTAACAGCCCCAATAATAGCACTATCATTGATTTTAACCCCATGATGTCTTTCAAAAGAATCTTTTAAACCACGTAAGATAGCAATACTATCATCAATTGTTGGTTCATCAACTTGTACCTTTTGGAAACGTCTTTCAAGAGCTGCATCTTTTTCAATATATTGTCTATATTCATCTAAAGTCGTTGCTCCAATACAATGAAGTTCACCACGAGCCAACATTGGTTTTAATAAGTTAGCAGCATCCATCGCACCATCTGTTTTACCAGCACCAACTAATTGATGGATTTCATCAATAAATAAGATGATATTTCCATTTGCTTTTTTAATTTCACCTAAAACTGCTTTCAATCTTTCTTCAAATTCACCACGGTATTTAGCACCAGCTACAAGTGAACCTAAATCAAGTTCATATAAAGTTTTATTTTGTAAAGAAATTGGTACATCATTTTTATAAATACGCCATGCCAATCCTTCAACGATGGCTGTTTTACCAACACCTGGTTCACCAATTAAAATTGGATTATTTTTTGTTTTACGTGACAAGATTTGAATCACACGACGAATTTCATCATCACGTCCAATAACTGGATCTAATTTTCCATTTTCCACATCTTTTGTTAAGTCACGTCCATATTTTTCTAATACTTCATAAGTATTTTCTGGATTTGGATTGTCTACCATATGATCACCCCGCATTTCTAAAATCACCTTTTTTGTATCCTTTTTATTCATACCTTCTTGGTTTAATAAATCTTTGACCCAATTTTCATTTATTTCAAATAAAGCCATAATGACATGTTCTACAGACATATATTCATCTTTAAACGATGTCATTTGACTATTTGCTTTCGCAAGTAAATCATTTAAGCTATAGCTTATTCTCATGCTATTGACATCAATATTTTCAAGTGTCGTTTTTTGTTGAAGCCTTTGTTCTAATACTTGAATGAAATGATTTTTATCTTTATTTAGCTTAGATAACACCCTTGGAAAAATACCACTACTATCATTCAATAAAACATACAATACATGTTCAATGTCAATTACTTGATGCTTATAACTTAATGCTAATTGACTTGCTTTTTGAATTGCCTCTTGCATCTTGGCTGTAAATTTTTCGATATCCATGTTATCACTCTCCTTTAGCACTCCTTTATCCCTAGTGCTAATTTTATTATATCCATATTTTTAGCACTGTCAACACTTAAGTGCTAAAAAATTAAAAAAATCCTCTTTAAAAGATCCCCTATTCTATATTATTTAACACTAATAAAACTATTCAATTAGCCCTAATAACCAATTTCGTGCATTAATACGTCGTATTCCTTCATATTGCACTTCAGGATCATCATCCATTGTAAGAATAACTTTAGGGTAATTCTTGAATAGCTTGAAGATGTCTTAACTCTCTTTGAAGTGTTTTTTCATCACGTACAGTTAATGCAACTTGATAGTATTCGATACCTTTAGAATTTTGCGCAACAAAATCCACTTCAAAATGATCAACTTTCCCTACAAATACTTTATTTTCTCTTCTTAATAATTCTAAATACACAACATTTTCTAAAATATGTCCAGCATCTATTTTTTGTGTTCCTAGTAACATATAGCGCATTCCAATATCTACAATATAGTACTTTTCAAGTATCTTCAAATATTCTTTTCTTTTGTATAACCATACTTTTAATTGCTTCACATTTTCATAATTTGTTCTTTTTATAGAGGTCATTCTTTGTATATTGGTTGTGGGAAAGTACTTTGGAAAATACTTGTTGCTTTAAAGAGACGAAACATTCATTTTTTAAATAAACAGTTATGTGTTCTTTCTCCTTTTTATTGGTTTAATACCGGTAGAAAAAGTATTCACTTTGCATGCCTTTTACCTCAAATCATGACATTTCCAATTTGTTTATTCTTTGGAACAACTGTTATTGGTATGATTTTGTTTACTTTTAAATCAAAATCAAATTGAATCGAACAAATTATCAATGTGATTGCTCTGGATGTTTTATTTTAGGTGTTCTTAGTCTTTTCTTTTTTGATAAATAAAAAAGTGAGATCACCTTGATCCCACTTAAAACTATCTTTCTTCATAATTCACTGCTTCATCGACTCGTGTAAGTATTCCTGCAAAAAGATTGGGTTCTTTAGCCGTTCTTCCTCTTAAGACATATCCTTCACAACGACATTTTATATATTTACCATTTTTTAAACGTGCACGATATGTTAAATCATGACATTCTTTCTTTCCAGAGAAAACTGCTTCAATATCTTCTTCATATTCTTTACAATCATCTGGATGAATATGTTCTTCCCATATTTTACCTGCATCATACATATATTCATAAGGCAAATCAAAGTCTTTGACAGCTTGTACGGACCATCTTGAAACATTTGTTTCCATATTACATATATAAGCATAGCGGTTGATTGATGTTTGAGAAAAAGCATCAAAAATACGACTATCTAAACCACTTTTATCAATATGATTACTGTATTTAGGTCGTCTTTGATCAATATAATGTTGCATTTTAAAATGATACATTTTTTTATCAGCAAGACTTAAATATTCACTAATTGTTTTGTTTTCTTTTTTATCAATATCCACACAACCAAAACTAAAATCACATGGATACGGTACTTTCTTTTTCATTTCTTCTCTAAATTGTAAGCGTATTTCTAGTAGACGTTCTTCACATATATGTGCATCTTCTTTTTTAGATAAAATAAGTAGTTCATCCCCACCAATTCTAAAAATAAATTCATCTTCTTTTAAATTCATTTTCAAGATTTGACATACTTCTTTAATATAGCGATTTCCTCCAGAATGACCATAATTATCATTTACATACTTCAAACCATCAATATCAATAAATACAATGGCACAAGGAATATCTTTATCCCAAAGCTTTTTAATCATTTGATTAAAAGCACGTCGATTCGCAGTTCCCGTTAAGACATCTGTATTACTGATATGTTCCATCTTTTCTCGATAATGGCTTAATTGATCAATCATTTCATTAAATGAATCAGAAAAGCTTCCTAAGCTTGAAACATGTTGTTTATAATCACCAGCCGCAACTCTTTGAGCAACCCATGATAAATGCTTTAAATTACTTTGAATGCTTTTAACAGGAGCCGCTAAATAATTGTGAGATATAGAAAATTCTTCATCTACTTCTCCTTGGGCCATTTTAGATAAAACAATCTTTTCATCTTTGATCACTTCACCTAAATATTCAATTCCATCTGCAAGCTGTGTTACATCATCTGAAAGTTCATCACGACAAAGTGTTGCTTCATCTGTGTTATATAAAAGTTGTTTAATGTAATCTAAGAAAAGTTCTTGATCCTTATCGATCATCATCTACTGTCCCTTTAAAACGACATACTCTACTTCCACTAGACCAGCAATCAACTTCTCTTACTTTAAAAGGCTTCTTGGTATATGCTTCTAAAATTCCCGCAAAAAAACCTTCATCATATTTACATACAACTTCACCTGTTGGTGGCAATCCACTACAATCAAGATCTTCATGAATTGTAATTACAAATTCACCTTTTTCAAAGTCCGCTTCTTCCATTCTTAAAATACCTACTTTTAAAGTTTCTAAAGTTTGAGCAAGCGTACTTACAAATGTACTTTCATCAGCATCAAGAGGCAATGCATTTTTCGCAAATTCACATCCTGCAAGATAACCAGCTTGTCTAAAAATTTCATCTGTTTTTTCAATACCAAAATTTTTAAACAAGACATCATTCATACTGTATTCTAATAATCTATAGACAAGAACCGGCATTTCCTCACCTAAATGTTCTCTTCCTTTTTTGATATTTCCTAATTTATCCCATTCAAATTGATAATGGCTTTCAAGAGATACTTCAAAGATATTTTTCATATTTTCCCTCCTAACATTCATATAAATATTTATCTTCATTATTCCTGAAGTTCTTTTTTCTCTTTAAAATTTGTTTAAGTTCGTAGCTTATTATATCATCATAATTTTAAAATACAATTTCAATTGTAAGCGTTATTATAAGGATATAAAAATATCTTTTTTTTCAAGGAATTGCATGTCAAAAAAAGAAATATTCTCTCTATAAAAAAAGAAATAAAAAGAAAATGAGTTTTGTCATTTTCTACGTCTTGTTTCTTTAATGACCATAATAATGATATTACACTATAATAGACCCATTACAATGATCCTATTTATTTCATCTGAAAAGATTTTACTTGTTTCTAAAGCATATACATTCTTTTCAAATAAAAACATAAAGTGTTTTCTTCATTTTTCCCCTAGCTAATGTTTTTAATGCTTTTAAAGAATCTACGTTTTTAGAATATAATGTAAAAGGAGCAGAAGATGTATCTCCAATAGTCGTTAAATCATGCCCTTGTTTTTTGCATTCATTTTCTAAATAAGCTTTATGTTGGAATGAATTTAAATCAATTTCACCATTATTTAAAGCCTCATTAGGTAAATTATAAGCATCTAAAACTTTTTGTACAGCTCTAAATGTATCTGCTGAACCACATGTACCAATTTTGATAACTTTTTTCCATCTTTGCTTGATTGATATCCTTCAATATCTTTGACAAAGTTTTTGCATTTGTATCTATAAATTGGCAAAATTGTTCTTTGAATTTTGAGATATAATATAACTACAATTATAATCAAATTCTATTTATTACATCATTTTATAAATTTCAAAATTCCTCCAACTTAAAAAGCATTAAAATACTTTTCTATTTTAATGTACCCTATTTCATAAAAGACTTTTCCACATGTTAAAAAGTACAATTGTTTTATTAACTAACAATTGTACCTTATAAATGATCATTCATTCTTTCTGAACTATAATACTTATGATATCTTTCAATAATTTCTTTTCATCCTCTTACTCTAATTGGTATTCTTATATCATTACTAAGAATAAAATCTGTTTTCGCATCTTTTATATAATCCATATTAACAAGATAACTTTGGTGACACCGAATAAATCTTTTTGAATTAATCGTTTTTTCTAATTCACTCAACTTTTCTGTTGTTTGAATCACTCTACTATCTTTTAAATGAATATTTAATACATGTTTATCACTTTCAACATACATAATATCATTAATTTCAAGATATCGATGTTGTTTTTTAACTTTAACAGCAATTCTTTTTTGAACACTTCTTTGTAATACTTCATCTAAAAGCAATGTTAATTTATTTGTATCATAAGGTTTTAACAAATATCCCGCAACATATACTTCATAACTTTCTACCGCATAGTCTGCATGAGCTGTAAGAAAGATGATTGGTGCTTTAAATTGAATATCTCTTAATTTTCTAGCTATCTTCATTCCATTCATAATGATATCTAGAAATAAGAGTTCTACTTCAATATCATCTAATAAATTATCTCCTAATTCATATTCAAAGATTTTAAATTCTTCTTCATTATTTTCAAAATATGTTTGTATAACAACTTTTAAAAGCTATCGATCCAATTTACTATCATCACAAATAGCTATTTTTCTCATAACATACTCCTTAATACTTTGATTTTATCGATAATAATATATCTCTCCTTTATTTTTGGTAAGAAATTTTTATAAAATATTATTTTCATATCACGAAAACAATATTTCATTAAGAAATTAGTGTTATAATGACTAAAAGGAGGATTATTATGAATAATGTTATAATTAGTGATTCGATTAAATATATTGGGGTTGATGATACAACACTCGATCTTTTTGAAAGTCAATATATTGTACCTAATGGGGTTAGTTATAACTCTTATCTTATTTTAGATGAAAAGATTGCAGTTATGGATACAGTTGATGCAAGAAAGACAAAAGAATGGTTTGATAATTTAGATAAGGAATTAAAGGAACATGTTCCTGATTATTTGATTGTTTCTCATTTAGAACCTGATCATTCCGCAAATATTCAATTATTTACAGAAAAGTATAAAGAAGCAAAACTTGTTTTAAGTGCCAAAGCAAAAGCGATGCTTCCTCAATTTTTTAATATTGAAGGATTAGATGAAAGATGTATTGTGGTTAAAGAAGGAGAAGAATTAGATTTAGGAAATCATCATTTGAAATTTATCATGGCACCGATGGTGCATTGGCCTGAAGTAATGGTTGAATATGAAACAACTGAAAAAATATTATTCTCAGCAGACGGCTTTGGTAAATTTGGGGCTTTATCACATGATGAAGATTGGGCTTGTGAAGCAAGACGTTATTATTTTAATATTGTTGGTAAATATGGTGCTCCTGTACAAACTTTATTAAAAAAAGCCAGCACTTTAGATATTAAAATGATTTGTCCTTTACATGGCCCTATTTTAAAAGATAATTTAGGATATTATATTGATAAATACCAAATTTGGAGTAGTTATCAAAGTGAAGATGAAGGTGTTTTAGTGGCCAGTGCTTCTATCCATGGAAATACCAAAGAAGTGGCTTTAAAAGTAGTTGATTTATTAAAAGAAAAAGGTGTTAAAGTTGCCTTCACTGATCTTACAAGAGATGACATGGCTGAAGCAGTTGAAGATGCTTTTAGATATTCTAAAATGATTTTAGCTGGAGCTACTTACGATGGTGGTGTCTTTAGTCCAATGGAAGATTTCTTACATAGATTACAACATAAAGGATATCAAAATAAAACTGTTGGACTTATTGAAAATGGTTCTTGGGCTCCTCTTGCAAATAAAGTGATGAAAGATATGCTTACTCCAATGAAAAATATTACTATTTGTGAAAATACGGTCACAATTAAATCTACTTATAAAGATGAAAATCAAGAGGCAATTAATCAACTTGTTGAAGAAATATGTCATTAAAAAAATCAGCTATTGCTGATTTTTTTATATGATTTTTCCTTCAAAATGATCAAGTTCATGTTGAATGATTTGAGCTGTATACCCTTTAAACGTTTTAATTTTCTTTTTAAAATCTTGATCTAAATAACTTACTTTGATACTTTCATATCTTTGTGTCTTTCTTACACCTTGTAATGATAGACAACCTTCTTCTATTTGATACGTTTTTCCACTTGTTTTTAAAATAACAGGATTAATTAAAATAAGATATTTATTTTCATCTAAAACAACCATCATTGTTTTTAAATATCCAATCATATTCGCTGCCATACCAACACATTGTTCTTTGTAAGCTTGAATTGTTTCTAATAATTCATTGGCGATATATAAATCCTCTTTTGTACATGACTTTGATTTTTGTTTTAAAAAGAATTCATCTTTAATAATTTCTTTAACCATTTTTACCACTTATTATAATGAACAACAGCTTCATCATAATATTCTTCTTTCTCTTTAATTTCATCTAGAGGATAACCAAAAGCAATAATTGAATGAGGAATTTGATCATTGGGTAAATCAAACAATTTACTTTGGGCAAAAACACGATCCATTTGTGGCCATGTACCAAGCCAAACACTTCCAATACCTAAAGACCAAACTGCTAAAATCATATTTTGTCCAGCAATAGAACCATCTACAGCAAAATAATCTTTAGAGAATTTAAATGCTTTTGAGTAATCTCCACAAATTAAAATAGCAAAAGCACATTCAAGTAATGGTTTCGCTGGTACACCATTTGCTTGATACATTTTATGAAGAACTTCTGGATCGTCAACAACGATAAATGACCAATCTTTTGAATTAACACATGTTGGTCCTGACATTCCTGCTTTTAAGATTGTTTTGATGTCTTTTTCATCTACTTTTTGATTTTTAAATTGTCGAACACTTTTTCTTGTAAAAATTGTTTCTAATGTATTCATTATTGCACCTCTTTATATTTAATTGCTCTTGAAGGTTTTGAAGCAAAGCTTTTGATTTGAGGAACAATTGTTGTAAAGTGTTTTGTTTGATTATGTTCATCAATTGCTTCTTGGTTTTGCCATTCTTCAATAAAAGTAAAATGACTATCATCATTAATATCTTGATAAAGATGATAAGAGATATTTCCTTTTTCTTCTCTACTTAAAATAATAAGTTCTTTTGTAAGTTTTAAAAATTCTTTTTGATATTCTTCTTTAATATAATTTTCTGCAACAATTTTAATCATAGTATACCTCCATTAGTTGATATATCAACAATATAATAAAATATTCTATTTGTCAAATAAAAAAATGCTATGCACTGCATAACATTTTAAAAGTCTAAAGCTTCTTTTACAACATCAATTGGCATATCTTGATCTGTCCATAATTTAAATGAAGCAGCTCCTTGATAAAGCATCATTCCTAGACCATTAATTGTTTTACATCCTATTTTTTCAGCTTCTTCTAATAATTGTGTTTTTTCTGGCATATAAATAACATCTGAAACAATTAAATCTTTTCTTAAATAAGAAGTATCTGGTAAAACCATTTTTCCTTCTAATTTACCCATACCTACATTTGTTGCATTTGTAAAAATAATTGACTCATTGATTTCTTTTCTTAATGTTTCATGATCATTTAAATCAAATAATTGTGCTTTACATTGAGTTTGTGAATTGATTTTTTCTACATTTTCTAAAGCACGATCCCATGAAGCATCTTTAATATTGAAAATACTGATTTCTTTAACACCATCTAATGCAGCTTGCATGACGATTGCAGTAGCTGCTCCACCTGCACCAACAATTGTCATCTTTTTACCAATAATATCAATTCCTTGATCTTTTAAAGCTGTCATATAACCTGTTCCATCTGTAATAGTTCCAGTTAAAACACCATGATCATTAATAACAGTATTAATAGCGCCACACATTTTAGCAATTGGTGTAATATGATCTAAATATTGACCAATTGTTGTTTTATAAGGCATTGAAACATTCCATCCTCTTACATTTAAAGCTTTGAAACCTTTTACTGCATCTTCTAATTGATCTGGTTGAATATCAAAAGCTAAATATGCATAATCTAAGCCTAAAGCACGGCATGCAGCATTGTGCATCACTGGTGATTTAGAATGTCTAATTGGTGTAGCAATAAGTCCTAATAATTCTGTATGTCCTGTAATTCTCTTTTCCATTTTTATTTCCCCCATATATTAATAAAAAAGTCTCTTCATCCCATAAGGACGAAAGAGACCATCGCGTTACCACCTTACTTCGTTATTATTTCACAATAATAACCTTACTAAGTACCTACATACTCATACACGTTAACGGGTGTTACCGGAGATATTTACTAACTTCAATACTCTACTCCAAGAGGAATTCAATCATCAAACATAACTTTTTTTCACCAACCAAAAGCTCTCTACTTATGTTTTAATCATCTACTACTTCTTTTCACTGTATTTATTTGTATTAAACCACTTCATCATTTATTTGTCAAAGATTTTTTATATCTATTAATATACCTAATAAAAGATATCGCCTACTATGACGATATCTTCTTAATTAAGCTGTTTTCTTTTTATTTAAATAAATTAAAACTATCAAACTTCCTACCAATAATAAAGTAATACCTATAATATTTGTATTATCACCTGTATTTACCTTTTTAACTTCTTGTTTATTTTCAGCTTTTACATTTTCTTGATTATTTGATATGGTATCTTTCTTTTCATTATTATCTTTTGTTTGTTCTTTAATGATTAAAGTTGTTGTTGCATAACCATCTTCAAAATAAACCTTGACCTCATGATTACCAACAGGTAATGATTCTAAATATTCCTTATTAAACGTAACAATTGTTGATCCTTTTATCACTTTATAATTTGTCTTAGAAACTTCTTTTCCATCTACTTCAACTTTTACATTTTCTGTATATTCATGATCTATTCGTATTGAAATATCTTTTCCACTTTTCTTAACAAAAGTTCCTCCTTCACCTTCAATAACTTTATATATGATAGGTTTCTTTACAAGTCCTTCAATAGCTTTATTAATTGCATCTGCATAACCATCTACCGTTGCTTGTTCGGTAATATTCTTTCCTTCTTCTACTAAAGCAAGAGCATCTTTTAATGTCTTTACTGTTTCATCTGCATAGATACTTAAATCACTTGGCACTTTTGCTTTTGCTTCATTGACTTTTGTGTAGTCAGCAGGTTTATATTTTAAACCTACAATAGCATTTTCAATTGATGTTGCATAACCATTAACAGCAATTTGTTCAGTAACATCCTTATCTTCTACAACAGCTGCTAAAGTATCTTGTAATGCTTTTACCGATTCATCCGTATAAACGCTTAAATCAGCTGGTACTTTTGATTTTGCTTCATTAACTTTTGTATAATCAGCTTTTTCAATTGTTACTGTTCCTTGCGTGTTACTTTTAGAATTCACATATAATTGGTTGCCTTCTTTTAAAATAATGTTTCCTTTTTTTATTGTTAAATTTCCATTTGCCAACGCTATACCTATTGAACTGTCTTTAAAATCTATTGTACCTGTTGTTTCAATGTAAACGTCTTTTTTGTATGTATTATTTCCTGAACACATTCCATATAATTTGGCTGATACATCAATATTCCCTCCAGTTATCTTTATTCCTGTCGTTGGATTTGGATGTCCTGTTCCTGTAGCAAATATACCTACTCTGTTTGAAATAATATCTACTGTCCCACTAGATATTTCGATACTTCCACATGCATAGAGTCCATCTGTCCAACCATCGTCACTTACCTGTGAGGTATCAACTTTGACATATCCACCGTCAACTTTTATAGTTTGCATAGTAATTATGCTGCCTCCAATAGCATTAACTGTTCCACTTTCAAATAAAAGATCATTAGCATCTATTGTTGGTAATTCTTTCTTAGAGTTTAATTCTAATAATCCATTGCCACCAAATATAATAAATCCCGGACCATCCTTTTTGCCATAAATGACTGTTTTGCTAGATATAAGCTTGTTATTTCCATTTGATACAATATGTATATCTCTATCAGATGGTAAAACAATGCTCTTGTTATCACCCGTATTAAAATTCACATTTGTTAATGTTAATGTATTTGTAGTTGAATTCCAACTCCATCCTTCTTCTTTATTTTCCTCATCTTGAATAAATTTGCTTACGTCTAATGTTGTTGTTCTTTCTATCGTACTTGTCGCAAATACTTTTGTTGGACAAAAGCATATAGCTACGATCATCAACAACATTGATAAAAATATTTTTTTGATTTTCATTTGAATTTTTCCTTTCTTTTTCTTAATTGAGACTTATTGTACCATATTAAATCATTAAATAATGAGACTATGTGTCTCCTTTGTCTAAATTGTAGCGTAAGCTCTTTCAATTGTCAATTATTGACATAATAAAAAGATGTTTTCACATCTCTTTTTTCATCCAAGTATGTGGACAATATTCATCATAATCTATTTCACCATAAGCTTTAAAGCCTAATTTTTCATAAAAAGGTTTAGCTTGTAATTGCGCATGTAAACAAACATTTCCTTGAATTAAAGAACAGGCAGTTTTAACAATATATTGTCCTACTTTTTTTCCTCGATATTCTTTAATAACTGCAATTCTTCCAAGCACATTTGACTTTAAAGATTCATCATAATAAAAACGACATGTTCCTATCGGTTGATTATTTCCAAAAACAACAAGATGTTGACAAAGATCATCTAAATCATCAAATTCATCTTTAAATCCTTGTTCTTCCATAAAAACTTTAATTCTAATTTCTTTTGCTTCTTGAGGCAATTGATCATAAATTTTATAATTCATATTTTTCTCCTATAATAACATTGTTGCGACAACAATTGGAATTGTAATCACTGATAATAAAGTTGAAACAACAATATTTCTTGTAACGATTTTTACATTTGCATTATATTGTGTTGCCAGCATTAAAACCATTGATCCTACTGGCATCGCATTTGTAATAATTGTAATATTAGCGTAATAAGCATCAATGTGTAATAAACGACACATGATCATTGTTACAAAAGGAACAATCATTAAACGAACAAAAGCAAAGACATAACTACGCCAATCTGTAAAACTATCTTTAATAGGATAAACAGCTAATGATGAACCAATCATCATCATTGAAAGTGGAGCTGTAAGTGAACCAACACTATTAATCGTATCCATAAGTACACTAGGAAGTTGAATATCGAATAAGTAAATAAATATTCCTACAAAAATCAAAATAATTCCTGGTGTTAATAATTGTTTAAAATTTAATTTAAATTCACTATCGTCTCCTTTTGTTAGACACATAATAGCGTATGTATACACAAAAAAGTTAAAAGCCATATGAATAAGTGATGCATAGAAAACAGCTTCTTGTCCAAAAACATCTAATAAAACAGGATATCCCATAAATCCTGTATTCGCAAAAACGACCATACATTCATAAACAGGCCAATCTTTTTTAGGAAATGGAAAGATTCGATTAATGATTTTCCCTAAAATAATAAAACCGATATACATTAAAATACCTGCACCTATCATTAAAAAGACAATACTTTTATTACTTCCTTCAACCCCCGCAATAGAACTAATAATCAACATTGGTGAAGCAACATTGACAATTAAAGCTGATATTTTTTTATTTGTATATTCATCAAAAATATGACATTTAAATAAAACAAATCCTAAAATAAGTAATAAAAACAATTTTAACATTGTTTGAAAGACAACCATGATATCCATAAATTTCCCCCTCTATAAATCCTTACTATCTTATCACAATTCAATTTTTTCTTTTGTTTTTTTCAAAAAACTAAAATAATATCATTTTTGCCTGTGTATCATAACAAAAAAATTGTAATAAAAGGGGTAATCCCAAATTATTACAATCTTTTAATTATTCTAACAAAGATTAATATAAATCTTTCTTTGTTCTCTTTAATTTTAAAAATAAAGTACCTAAACCAATAAAAATAATTAATAAAACAACAATCATATAGAAAGTTCCAATACCTAATGTTTTTGAACCTAATAAAGATAAATCAAATCCAAACCATCCTGTTGGCGCACCATAATTTAAAAAATTATAAGGAGCCAACATATCCTTGTACCATCTTATATGAAAAACATTTCCTAAAACAATCACATAACCTACATAAACAAGTGGTGGTACTACTGAATAATAAACATGTTTTTCATCTGGTCTATAGTGTTCACTAAATAATAGAAAATCAATAATAGCAAGAACTGGTGTAATGAAATGTACACATAAACTTCCTGCTCCATTATTTAAATAGGCACCAATAAATCCCTGACTATTCGTTGGTGCAAGTAACAACATATAAACAAAGAACGTTAATGTAATGGAAATCGTTGCCATAAATTTAATAAGGTACATCCCTTGTGGTATATATTTTGCTTTTTTTAGATCATAAATAATGAAAATCACTAACATAATATCTATAAAGATATTGGATAAATTCGTAAAATACGTAAAAAACATCCAATGATCTAATGATTGTAACATTCCATAAAGAGATGCGACTACTGCAATGATTTTCATTATTAAAGATATCTTACTCTTTTTCATTTTTATCACCCGCAACACTATACCACAATATATTTTGAGGTTCAAATGTTTTTATGAACTCTTTTTTTGATAAAGACGAATTACAAAAATAATGATGCTTAATGAAACAAAAGCAACAAATAATGTTAATAATACATTTTGTGTAAATCCAGCAACAAGATATCCTATAAAACAAGCACTTGCGACAACTAAGGCATATGGAATTTGAGTGGTTACATGATAAAGATGATTACATTGCGCCCCTGTAGAAGCCATAATTGTCGTATCTGAAATAGGTGAAATATGATCACCACAAACGGCACCTGCAAGAATGGAAGCAATGGAAATCACCAACATTGTTGATCCTTCTGGAAATAAAGAAGTTGCCATCGGAATCAAAATACCAAAAGTTCCCCAAGATGTCCCTGTTGAAAAAGAAAGACCTGCCCCAACAATAAATAAACATGCTGGTAAAATAGCTGTTGAAATAGAAGCAGATTGTAACGTATTATAAACAAATGCCCCTGCTTGTAACTGATTAGAAACTAAATCTCCTAAAGACCATGCAAGAACCAAAATCAAAATAGATGGAACCATTGCTTTAAAACCTTCAGGAATACATTCTACAAATTCATTATAAGAAATAATTTTTCTTGGAATATATAAAATAAAGACAAAGATCAAAGTAACAAATGTACCATAAACAAGCCCTCTCGAAGCATCACATTGACTAAAAGCAGTAATTAAATCTTTTCCATCAAAGAATCCTCCAGTATAAATCATCCCAATAATACAACTCATAATTAAAACAATAACAGGTAAAATCAAATCTAGAACTTTCCCCTTTTGATTATAAGAAATTTCTTCATTTGTCTGATAAGAATCATCCCCAAAACAAACATCGCCATTTTGAGCAGCTAATTCATGTTTTTTCATCTTTCCAAGATGAAACTCACTGCCAATAACATAACAAACCATGACAATTGTTAAAAGAGCATAAAGATTAAAAGGAATTGTATTTAAAAACAATTGAAAACCATCCCCTGAGGTATAACCACTTACAGCTGCAGCCCATGATGAAATAGGTGCAATAATACAAACAGGTGCTGCTGTACTATCAATAATATAGGCAAGCATTGCTCTTGAAACTTTAAATTCATCTGTGATTTCACGCATAACACTTCCAACTGTTAAACAGTTAAAGTAATCATCAACAAAGATAACAACGCCTAAAATAAAAGTAGAAAACAAAGATTGTTTAGAAGATTTCATCTTCTTTTTAGCCCATTTTCCATAAGCTTGACTTCCTCCACTTTTAGTCATTAAAGTCACAATAATTCCTAACATTACTAAAAATATTAAAATTCCAATATTAGAAGGTTTACTTAAACAATTAACAACTGTATCAAACAATAAATTTAAACTTTCAATAAGATGAAAATTTGTTAGTAATAAAGTTCCTGAAACAATTCCAATGAGTAATGAAATATAAACTTCTTTTGTTTTTAAAGCAAAAATAATTGCGATTACAGGCGGTAATAAAGCCCATATTGTCTTTACATAATTCATTCTTTTCCTCCATAAAAAAAGTACCTTGAGAATATCAAAGTACTTTACATACAAGATAGCTCTCCACTAAAAAGTGACAAGAAATTATATATTTTATAATTTCCCAGATAAATAACATTTGGTGCTGTTATTTTCTTCGGCACGTTTCCCTTTCATTGTTGACTGTCACCAAACATTATCAACAATTACTCTTGATTCATGCACCTCTACCAATTCTTCTATTTTGTCTTTTCAAGAATAACAAAGTCCAACATACTTGTCAATCAAATTGTATAAAATCAAGTACAATTTATTATGATATAATACCTTTAGGAGGTAGTAAAATGAATGATTATATCATAAACTTTTTAAAAGAAATCATGGCAATTGATAGTCCTTCTGGATATACCAAAGAAGTCATTCACCATTGTCAAAAAGAAGCTGAGAATTTAGGATTTCATACGCATCAAACAAATAAAGGAAATCTAGAAATTTATGTTGAAGGTCAAGATGATTATACAGTAGGATTTTGTGGTCATGTGGATACTTTAGGATTAATGGTTAGAAGTATTAAAAGTGATGGCACATTAGCTTTTACAAATGTTGGTGGGCCAATTATTCCTACATTGGATGGTGAATATTGTCGTATTCATACAAGAAGTGGTAAATGTTATACAGGAACAATTCTTTCTAATTATCCTGCTGTTCATGTTTATAAAGATGCTAAAAGTGCACCGAGAGATTGTGAAAATATGCATGTAAGAATTGATGAAGTAGTTAAAAATAAAGAAGATGTACAAGCTTTAGGTATTCAAAATGGTGATTATATTGCTTATGATCCTAAAACTGAAATTACAGCATCTGGTTTTATTAAATCACGTTTTTTAGATGATAAAATGTCTGTCGCTATTTTATTTGGAATACTTAAGCATTTAGCTAATAATCATATTAAACCCAGACATAATCTCATTATTATTATTTCTACTTATGAAGAAGTAGGACACGGAAGTAGTTATATTCATCCTGATATTGATGAATTGATTGCTGTAGATATGGGATGTATTGGTGAAGATTTAGCTTGTAGTGAATATGATGTCAGTATTTGTGCTAAAGATGGTAGTGGACCTTATGATTATGATTTAACTTCTAAACTCATTGAACTTGCAAGTACGCATCAGTTACAATACGCTATTGATATTTATCCTTATTACAGCAGTGATGTTTCAGCCGCTTTACGTGGTGGTCAAAATATTAAAGGCGCTTTAATTGGCCCAGGTGTAGCAGCTAGTCATGGTATGGAAAGAACACATCTTCAAGCTGTAGAAAATACTTTAAAATTATTACTTGCTTATATAGCATAAAAATGTTGCCAAATGACAACATTTTTATTTTACTTTAACACCAAGGATCCCTATTAAATCTACAGCTTGAAAATCATTAATAATCAATCCTTTTAAACTTGCTAGATCAAACATTGCCCCTTGTATTTGACATGTAGATAAATCTAATCCTTTATGATGTAATGAAGCAAGTTCACTTTGTATTAAATTTGTTTCATTAAATTGTATTTTTTTAAAGTTTGCATCATAAAATGATGCTTCTTGTAAATCACAATGATCAAACATAACATTGAACAATTGACTTGATGATAAATTACTATAACGTCCCTGACAATGATCAAATAAAACATCTTTTAAATTTGTTTCAATAAAAGAAGTTCCTGTTAATTTACAGTTTTTAAATTGTACACGATTTAAATATTGATGATCAAAATTTTGATTTGATAGATCACATTTATCAAAAGTAACATCTATTAAATCAAGATGCTTTAATGAAACTTTAGTAAAATCAATATTTTCAAAAAGACAACCATCAAAAGTTAAATCTTGAATAATTGTTCTTTGTTGAATATTTTGATCAATATGAACATCTTGAAATTTCATTTTTTTTAAACATTCTTCAAAACTTGTTTTTTCTATATAGGATAGTTTAGGTGCAACTAACTTCATTTTTTCTCCTTCTTTAAGGAATCCCAAAAATTCCAAAATTCTTTTTTTTGAACAATTCCATTTTTACTTAAAATAACATAATCTTCTCCTTGCCAAGCATAAAAGACATCTGTTTCTTTAAAATCATTTTTTAAATAAAATTGTTTTCTTTTTATTCTTTGTTCTTTATTAGAAGTATCTTTAATTTTTTCAATATCTACAATAATCTTTTTAGAATCATATTGTTTTGCTAGATCATTAAGAATATAGCTTCCTATACCTTGATCACGATATTCTTTTTTTACAGCAAGATATAAAATATGCGCTATTTGACTTTGAATACATAAAATAGCAAAACCTACAAGTTGATTTTCTTGATAATAACCATAAATAGCGCCTAAATGTAATTCATCAAATAATCGAGTTAAATCCATTTGTTCATTTTTTGGAAATGCTTGTTGATAAAGGGTGTATACTTCTTCTATTTCTGTGCTATGAAAAGCGATTTGTTTTTTTATCATTTTAAAAAACTCTTAATTTCTTAAGAGTTTAAATAAGTCCTTTTTCTTCTAATTGTTTTAAACAATAAGCAATTCCATTATCGTTGTTAGATAAAGTAATGTAGTTTGCTCTTTCTTTTACTTCATCTACAGCATTTTCCATAGCAACACCATATCCACAATATTCAATTAATGATAAATCATTATAACCATCACCAAAAGCAATTGTTTCTTCTTGTTTAATTCCTAATTTCTTACATAAAACATCTAAAGAAGCAGCTTTATCAATTCCATTTGCCATACATTCAATAAAATAAGGATCACTTCTATAAATAGACATCTTTCCTTCATATGGAGCTTTGAATTCATCTAAAATTTGAGCCACATACGCAGGTTCTCCAGTGATCAATACTTTATTGACATCAAAGTTCACTTCTTTTTTAAAATCTTGAACATGTTTAATATTCATTTTTGTTGTGAAACTTTCTAATTGAATCCAATGATCTCCAATATCTTCTGTAATGATTTCAGTAGCGTTATATGTAAGTGGTGATAAACCAAATACTTTGGCACGATCATACATTTCATGAGCAACTTCACTTGATAATGTTTGTTCATAAACAACTTCATTTGTTTTATAATCTAAAACTCTTGCTCCATTGAAAGATAATAAATATCCTCCTACTTGATCTAAAGTTAATTCTTTTGCTTCTTTAAAGATACCAGCTGTTGGTCTTCCAGAAGCTAAAACAATAATAACACCTTTTTGTGCTAATTTAATAAGTTCTTGCTTTGTTTCTTCTAAAATATTTTTGTTTTTATCTGTTAATGTTCCATCTAAATCTAATGCTATTAATTTATACATTTTTCTACCTACCTTTGCGACTATTATAACAAAGCCTTTATAAAAAACAAAATTATTTCTTAAAAAGAAAAAACAATGTTTTCACATTGCTTTTTCACGCCCCTGCCAAGGACTTTCATTATAACATATTTTATAATTCAAAAATATGATTTAATAGTTCTATTCCTGTTTTTGTTTTAAAAACATTCTTTTTCATTTTTTCGATAGCTTCTTTAGTGAAATTCGATTCATCACCATTTACTAAAAAGTCAGCTTCTAATAAAATTTGATAATCTAAACCATCTACATCTTTATACGTATGATGATGTCCTACTAAATAAGCCACACGTTCAATAAAAGCTTCATCTAAAGAATAATTTTTTAAGAAATCTTTTACTAAAACTGGTCCTTCTTGTTCTTGTAAATATCCTGCAGAATTTCCATATTTTTCACGACACATTGGACAAGCTATATCATGAACAATAGCAGCTACTTCGAGTATTTCTTGTTCTCTTTTTTCTAAATGCTCTAATTTTCCAATAATACGTGCATATTGATGCACTTTTAAAAAATGGGCAACATCATGTTTGATTTTATTTCCTTGAGTATATAAAATCATGCCTTGTTCAATTTCTTCAATCATTTTCTTTCTCCATTTGATCAATAAGTTCGATTACTTCTTGAATCATCCCATCACAATGAGGTTTCTTTTGTCCACCATTCTTTGCATTTTCTTTAAGTAAATCTGCACAATTAATAAGTCCATGATGATTATTAGAAATTGTTTTGATAAATTGGTTCACTTTTGCTGGTGAATCAATTCCTTTTGCTCCTAAAATCATTAAACCACTGGTAATAGCACCACAGACGCTCCCACATTTCATACCACCACCAAAGTTACATCCCAAATGATTAGCAAGTTCTTTATTGATTCCTAAATCATCGGCATAAACTTCCATAATTGTTTGTGCACAATTATGAACCATGGGTGTAGCATTTCTTAATTCTTTTGCTTTTTCTATATGTTTATTCATCTTTCAAATTCCTTTTCTTTTTATATCTTTATTATAACGAATTTTTATTTTGAATAAATCTTTTTTTGCCAACTTCTTTTTTGACAATGTGGACATTTCATATATCTTGTTCTTCCATAATGCATTGCAAAATAAACTTGTTGATAGCTTGGAATATATTTATGATGACACTTTTGACATTCATAATAGCCTTCTTCTGTTTCTATTTTTAAAGCAATTGATACACCAATAATCAAAAAGATAAAGCTTAAGATAAACAAGATGACTTTTAATACACTGTTTTCAACAAAATAAGCAGACATAAAAATTAAAATCAAAAAGATACTCGTTGAACCAATGCCAATAACATTTTCATAAAAGAACATTTTCTTTGTTTGTTTTACTTCTTGATTGGCCATCATTAATAAATTATCTTCTGCTTTTTGTTGATAATTTCTTTCTTCGATAAATTCTCCCGTTAACAGCTCATTGACTGAAATATCTAATATTTGACAGAGTTCTAACATATACATAGGATCTGGTAGACCCTTTCCTCTTTCCCATTTAGAAATTGTCCGATCACTAATTCCTAAATAGCTTGCAAGTTTAGCTTGTGTAAGCTTTTTATCTTTTCTTCTTTGAGCAATAAAACTTCCTATTTTTTCTTGATTCATAACTTTCACCTCACTTGCATTTTATGTATATTCATACAAAATGTAAACAAACGCATCGTAGAGATAAGAAAAACAGCCTTAATTGGCTGCTTGATGATGATAAACTTTTGGGCGTACATGAATGAAATAAACAAGTGCTAGTGCTAATACAGTAACAAACCAACTAATTGGATAAATGATTAATAAATGATCGTATGAGGCAATTGATGGATAAATTGTATATAAGTAAGCAAGTCTTACTCCACAAATTCCCGCAACACAAATACCTGCTGGAACACTTGAATAACCAACACCTCTCATTACACTTGAGAAAACTTCAATTGACATGTTAAGGAATTGGAATGGTAAAATAATTTTCATTCTTGTATAAGCTAAACTAGCTACTGAAGCATCTGATGTAAAGAAACTAATAAAGAAATGATCAAAGATTACAAATATCATACAAGCAACCATTGTTGTTGCACCCCCTAATAAGAAAGATTGAAGTGTAATCTTTTTACAACGGTCATATTTTTTAGCGCTATAATTTTGTCCAATAAATGTAACCGCAGCTTGAGCAAATGAACTTAATATATAATAAGCAAAATATTCATAGTTTAAAGCTGCTGAACTGGCTGCAATAGCATCTGATCCTAAAGCATTTAATGATGATTGAATGCAAACATTTGAAATAGAGAAAACCATACCTTGTAAACCAGCTGGAACCCCAATTTTCGCAATTCTTTTTAAAATTCTTCCATTAATTTTTAATTCTTTTAAATCAATTCTTAAAGCATCTGTTTCATGCATTAACCAATAAAGTAACATCATAGAACTAAAGATATTAGAAACAACAGTTCCAATAGCTACTCCTTCTACAGACATATGTAAAACAACAACAAAGAATAAATTTAAAATAATGTTAATGACTCCACCAATAAATAATGCAATAAGTGGTCTTTGAGTATCTCCTTTACTTCTTAAAACAGCTGCAGCAAAGTTATAGAGCATGACAAAAGGAACCCCAATAAAATAAATTTTTAAATATACTTCTGCAAGATTAATAATATCATCTGGTGTTGACATCAACTCTAAAATAGGTCTTGCGAAAAAGAATCCTACAAACAATAAAACAATTCCAATAATCACCGACATTAAAATTGAAGTATGTGCTGCAAGTGATGTTCTCTTTTCATCATTTTGTCCTATAAATGATGCAATAACAACATTAGCACCTATTGATAACCCTACAAATGAGTTAACAAGTAAATTAATGATTGGACCATTTGCTCCAACGGCAGCTAATGCCCCGCTTCCTGCAAAACTTCCGACAACAGCAACATCTGCTGCATTAAATAATTGTTGTAAAATACTACTTGCTGCTAATGGTAAAGCAAAAAGTATGAGCTTGTTCCAAATAGAACCATTTAACATATCAAATGTTTTCTTTTTCTTCATATTATCCCTCCTGTTTACTATTCTATTTCTTTTAATTCAAGATGTACAATAATAATTGTGCAATCTACTATAACTTAAATGTATAGTGATATTTTATCTTCTTTATTTTTATTATTCCAATACTTTTATTGTAGATAATATTATGCTTATAAAGCATATTTTGACAAAGAAAAAAGAAATGAAATCATTTCTTTGTCATACGATATTGCTTTTCTAAAGTAAGCCAACGTGATGCCTCCACATGAAAGAATGCTTCTAATTTTTTAGCAATTTCTTCATTAAGTTCACATTCCCCTAAAATAAGTTGTGTCACTTCATCTAGATTCATATCCATCTTTTGTGCAAAATCGTTATAAGAGATATTTAAAGTTGTAAGTATATCTCGAATATAATATCCCGGTGCATAAGCAACCGCATTTGTACTTTTATCCATCTTTTTCACCCAATATGTATTATATTCTTTCTGTTATTTTGTTGCAATAAATTATTTCCAAGGAAATAATTTAGAAAAGAGTCAGAAAAAATCTAACTCTTAAATAATTTGGAAAATATAGAATTTTAAATAAGATGTTTCTTCCATTGTCCATAAAATAGGATGATCTGCATTTTGTTGAGTAACAGAAACTTGTTTTAAAACAACGCCTGCTTCACTTGCAGCTTCTCTTAACATTTTTTCAAAATTAGCTGTTTCCATAAAACGTGAACAACTACATGTAATAAGATATCCTCCATTTTTTAAAACTTTCATTGCTTGTTTATTGATTCTTTTATAACCATTATAAGCTTTTTGAACAGTTCTTCTTGATTTCGTAAATGCTGGTGGATCTAAAACAATTATATCAAATTCATTTTCTTTTAATTCATCTAAATAATCAAAGACATCTGCTTGTACAAAATCAATTTTTTCTTCTAAATGATTAAGTTTAGCATTTTGATAGCCTTGATCTAATGCTGTTTTAGAAACATCAACAGAAACAACATGACTAGCATTTCCCATAGCAGCATTTAAGGCAAAACCACCTGTATGACTAAAACAGTCAACGACACGTTTTCCATGAGCAATTTTTCTAAGTAAATAACGATTTGATTTTTGATCTAAAAAATATCCTGTTTTTTGTCCATTTTCAACATCTACGTGTAATAATAAACCATTTTCATTAATAATTGTTTGTGTAGGTAAATCTTTATTTTTATAATAGCCTTTATATTGTTCTAAACCTTCTTTAGTTCTAATTTGGATATCATTTCTTTCATAAATACCTTTAACTTCTTCTCCATCTGCTTTTAAGACATCTAAAACAATTTCATAAATCATATCTTTAATTTGTTCTAAACCATAAGAACTGATTTGACTTACTAAAATATCATTATAACGATCTATCACAAGTCCAGGTAATAAATCAGCTTCTCCAAAAATTAAACGACAATTAGATAAATTATCTCCTTCAACAGTTTTTCTAAAATCATAAGCTTGTTGAATTCTCTTTTTAAAAAATTCACGATCAATTATTTCTTTTCTATCTTTAGATAAAATACGTACCGTAATATGACTTTTTAAAGAAATAAAACCTGTTCCTAAATATCTTCCTTTATTTGTAACAATATCAACAAGTTCACCATTTTTTATTTGAGGATCACATTGTTCTAAATTATTTTTATACATCCACATTTGACCTTTATCAAGCCAAGTAACACCTTCATCTGAAATAATAATTTCTGGATAATTTCTTTCCATTCTATTGACTCCTTTTATTTAATATTTATACCACCAAAAATACAACGTGCATTAAGATAAATAACTTTTGTATTTTCTATTTTATTTTCTCTTTTATGAAGATCGACACCACCTAAAAAATTAGATGATTGTATTTGAATATTTACATCATCTGGCAAATATAAATCAACCCCACCAAACAAAGTTGAAATCGTAATGTTCGTTTTCTCATTTAAATAAGCCTTTGATAAATCTAATATCAATCCATTAAAAGTAACATCATAATTTCCACCTGTATATAACTGATTATCATAAATATTTTGACGAGGTTTCTTTTTATTAAAAGTATCTTTAAAAATCATTTTCAATCCTATTAATACAAAGATAACAGGAACCACTAATTTCCATGCAAATTGAAAATTTATTAATCCTTGACAATAAAGCAATAAATAGATACCTACAATCAAACCTATGATGTTTCCTGTTTTATCTTGATCTTTAAATAAACCAAAAAAACAAGGAACAATAATAAATAATGTCCACCATCCATCAAAGAATAAATCTATATTTGTAATATGAAAAGCATTTAGTCCGATAATAACTCCAATAATGATCAAAATAAGGCCTATAACGGTATTTTCAATTTTTTTCATAAATTTCTCCTCAATTCATCATTATAGCATATAAATAGCATTTTGATTAAACAAAAATAGCACTTATGTGCTATTAATGAAGTAATTCGATTTCATGAATGAAATCATGTTTTAAGATATCTTCGAATTCATCTGATATTTCTTTAGAAGTTTCTTTCTTTAATTCAATAAGAAATATAATTTGATATTCTTCGATTAGGATTGATGAAGGATTATTCTTCATCAAATGTAAAGCAATCGATAAATTATCATCATTGATTTTACAATTATGTGATTTACAAATTGCCCCTAACTCCTTTCTTGTCATGGTTTGTAACTTATGATTTAATGCGTTCATATCCTTCATATTCACCCCTTCTTTCTTACAAATATTATATCTCTAATAAATAAGGGATTCAACGAATATGACCTATTGTTCGATTTCATAAATGTCTTCCATTTTAATAATTTGACCATTTTGAAGAGTAATTGTTTGATAAATTGAATCTATCTTTTTTATTCTTTGAATGGTCGTCAAATAATCTCCACCTGATTTTTTTTGATCTTTTTTGAAGTAAGTAATTTTTATCTTTTCTTTAGTTTCTATAAAATAAAGTAATTTTTGATTTAAAATACTTTTTTTATTTTCATCAAGCTCCTTTTTATCTTCTGTTAGCCTTTGGGTTTCTTGAATAAGTTGTTTATGTCCTGTAAGAGCAGCAAAAGGAGCAAACTGTGCTGCACGATTTTTTTGAGACATATGTTTATACTTTTTAGATTTTTTATAAGGAAGATTTATGATATCACTATAATCATGAATATTTTTGATTGTGGCCATTACGCTTTATGTCCCCCTATAATTTCATTTCTTTCTCTTGTTGTTGCTCCTTCTTCTAAATTCATTCCTTTAAGAATTGCATTTTTACCATATTTTTGTTTGATTTTAAGAGTTGCTTTTTGTAAATTCTTTTCTTTTTCTAAAGCTTCTTTTTCATATTTTTGATTTATATTTTGATGATTTGTAAATAAATTCAATTGTTGATGATAAATCATATCTTTTACTTTATCTTCATATAAAACATTGGATGCTGAAATATTGATTCTTTTAACCAATAAATTCCTATTTACTATTTCATCAAATTTCTTTATTACTTCTTTAATTATCAATTTTGATGATGAAGTATAACGCTCTAAATTGATTGTTCCATGTGCATGTTTAGGAATCTTTCGATTATAACGATCAATCATCATTTCTCCATGATATTCATTATCTTTATCATAACCAATCGTTAAAACAATTTGATTGGTTACTAATCCTTTTTCTACTAAATCAAGTGCTAACAAATCTAACATTTCTTTAACAATCAATTTTGTTTTTTCAAAATTATAAGGACGGCTTAATACCTGACCTGTTCCAATACTATTTCTTTCGGGTTTATAATTTTTAATATCTTTCATTGTACATGATTCATAACCCCATGCATGGTCAATAAGTAACTCAGCATTAACACCAAATAAATCATAAAGAAGTTTTTCATTATAATATTCATTCTCTGCACCTTGTGAACATTTTGCGATATCTCCCATTGTATAAAGTCCTTCTTTTTCTAATTTTTTAGCATATCCTTTCCCTACTCGCCAAAAATCAGTGATTGGACGATGATTCCATAAATACTTTCGATATCTTTCTTCATTAAGTAAGGCAATACGTTGCCCATTATCATCTTTGTTTATATGCTTAGCAACTATATCCATTGCGACTTTACATAAATATAAATTCGTACCAATTCCTGCTGTCGCTATAAGGCCTGTTGTTTCATAAATATCACTTAAAATTTGGGAAGCTAACTCTTTAGGTGTTTTTTGATAAATGTGAGTATAATGTGTTATATCCATAAAAACTTCATCAATTGAATAAACATGAATGTCTTCAGGAGAAACATATTTAAGATAAATTTTATATATTTCTTGGCTCCACTTCATATAATGGGACATTCTTGGAGTTGCTATTTCATAAGCTATTTTTAAATGTTTATTTTTTTGTAGTTTACTTTCTAAGCATGATTCACCATTAAAATAATGACTTTCTTTTAACCTTTTATTATTTTCTTTGTTAATGATTTGGATTACTTCAAATAATCTTGCTCTACCTGAAATACCATATTTCTTTAAAGAAGGAGAAACAGCTAGACAAATTGTTTTTTCTGTCCTGCTAGCATCAGCAACAACAAGATTTGTATCTAAAGGATCATAACCTTTTTCAATACATTCGACAGAAGCATAAAATGATTTAAGATCTATCGCTAAAAAAATGCCCATTTTGCATCTCCTTTCTTTCATAAAAATATAGTAAAATATCTTATCTAAATATATAACAAAAATTCAAAAAAAGTAATAAGTTATTTTATAAATAATATTTAACTGATTATTTATGGTGTATACACTTTTTTATTTATTTTTTTAAACTTTTCTATATAATAAAGACCTAGGAGGAATTTATGAAAGAATATAAAACACTTTTATTTGATATAGATGGTACTTTACTTGATTTTAAAAAAGCTGAAGACTATGCTATGCATAAAACATTTAGTGATCATCATTTAGAATTAACATCAGAAATATTTGAAATTTATGAAGAAATAAATTCAAAATTATGGAAAGATTTTGAATTAGGATTAATTGATAAAAAAACAGTAGTTTATACGCGTTTTGTTAAATTATTTAATAAACTTGGAATTAATGAAGATGGTGTTGCATTTGAAGATGAATATCAATGGAATTTAGGGCATGGTACGTATTTGATTAAACATGCCATTGAAATATTAGAATATCTTTCTAAAAAATATGATCTTTATGTTGTGACAAATGGCGTGGCTAGTACACAATATAATCGATTAAAGTTATTAGATTTAAATAAATATTTTAAAGATATTTTTATATCTGAAGAAATTGGATACCAAAAACCTAAAATTGAGTTTTTTGATTACTGTTTTAGACATATTGAACACTTTGATAAAGATAAAGCACTTATTATCGGTGATTCTCTTACAAGTGATATGCAAGGCGGTATAAATGCACAAATTGATACATGTTGGTATAATCCACAACATGATAAAGCATCCATAAAAATTGATTATATTATCCATGATTTGAAAGAATTAGAAAATATGTTATAAGGGTTCTCATACAGGAGAACCTTTTTTGATGAATAAAAAAACATAAAAAAAAAGAAGGAACTGGCAACGAGCTATTTTCGCACAATGTACTATCTTCGCCGCGATGATGCTTAACTTCTGTGTTCGGAATGGGTACAGGTGTGTCCATCATGCTATCATTACCAGATTCTTCTTGTCAAGTGTCTTCAGGACACTCAAAACCAGACAGTAGTTTTTCTTCTTTCAAGCTCGCTTGCCTTTTCGGTCAAGCCCTCGACCTATTAGTATCAGTCCGCTTAACATGTCACCATGCTTACACTCCTGACCTATCTACCTTATCGTCTTTAAGGGGTCTTACTTGCTTGCGCAATGGGAAATCTCATCTTGAAGTGGGTTTCACACTTAGATGCCTTCAGCGTTTATCCCTTCCGCATTTAGCTACCCAGCTATGCCACTGGCGTGACAACTGGTCCACCATTGATGCGTCCATCCCGGTCCTCTCGTACTGAGGACAGCTCTTCTCAAATTTCCTGCGCCCACGACAGATAGGGACCGAACTGTCTCACGACGTTCTGAACCCAGCTCGCGTACCGCTTTAATGGGCGAACAGCCCAACCCTTGGAACCGACTTCAGCTCCAGGATGCGATGAGCCGACATCGAGGTGCCAAACCTCCCCGTCGATGTGAACTCTTGGGGGAGATCAGCCTGTTATCCCCAGGGTAGCTTTTATCCGTTGAGCGACGGCCTTTCCATTCAGCACCGCCGGATCACTAAGCCCGACTTTCGTCCCTGCTCGACTTGTGGGTCTCGCAGTCAAACACCCTTTTGCCTTTGCACTCTGCGCTTGGTTTCCATCCAAGCTGAGGGTATCTTTGGGCGCCTCCGTTACTCTTTGGGAGGCGACCGCCCCAGTCAAACTGCCCGACTGACACTGTCCCGTCAACGGCTCTACGTCGTCCGGTTAGAAATCCAATACAACAGGGGTAGTATCCCAACAGCGGCTCCTTGAATACTGGCGTATCCATCTCTTTGCCTCCTACCTATCCTGTACATGCTGCATCAAATCCCAATATCAACCTGCAGTGAAGCTCCATGGGGTCTTTCCGTCTAGTCGCGGGTAACCTGCATCTTCACAGGTACTAAGACTTCACCGAGTCTACAGCTGAGACAGCGCCCAAATCGTTACGCCTTTCGTGCGGGTCAGAACTTACCTGACAAGGAATTTCGCTACCTTAGGACCGTTATAGTTACGGCCGCCGTTTACTGGGGCTTCAGTTCAGGGCTTCACTTGCGTTAACCCCTCCCCTTAACCTTCCAGCACCGGGCAGGCGTCACCCCCTATACTTCGCCTTGCGGCTTAGCAGAGAGCTGTGTTTTTGGTAAACAGTCGCTTGGGCCGTTTCACTGCGGCTCATATCTCTATGAGCACTCCTTCTCCCTAAGTTACGGAGTCATTTTGCAGAGTTCCTTAGCTATAGTTCTCTCGCTCACCTTAGGATTCTCTCCTCACCCATGTGTGTCCATTTTCGGTACGGGCCATATATACTTAACGTTAGAAACTTTTCTTGGAAGTTCCTCCACTGCCTTCCGTACTCGCCGTAGCTTTCCGTACGCTTCACGCCTTCTCGTTTCGGATGGTGGATTTGCCTGCCATCCCGATATCTCGCTTGCACCAGCTCTTCCAGCCGCTGGCTGCAGCTTCCTCTCTCCGTCATTCCTTCACATATATACGGGTACAGGAATCTCTACCTGTTGTCCATCGACTACGCCTTTCGGCCTCGCCTTAGGTCCCGACTTACCCAGAGCGGACGAACCTTCCTCTGGAAACCTTGGGTTTTCGGTGCGTGGGATTCTCACCCACGTTCCGCTACTCACACCGGCATTCTCTCTTCCATGATCTCCACACGTCCTTTCGGTCGTACTTCTCCGTTCATGGAACGCTCCCCTACCATCCCTTGGGATCCATAGCTTCGGTAGTATGCTTAGCCCCGGTAAATTATCGGCGCAGAGTCATTCGACTAGTGAGCTGTTACGCACTCTTTAAAGGATGGCTGCTTCTGAGCCAACCTCCTAGTTGTCTGTACATCTCCACATCCTTTTCCACTTAGCATACATTTTGGGACCTTAGCTGATGGTCTGGGCTGTTTCCCTCTTGACAACGGACCTTATCACCCGCTGTCTGACTGCCGAGCATGTTGGCGTGACATTCGCAGTTTGATTATGCTCAGTACCCCGAGATGGGGCCATCACATATTCAGTGCTCTACCTTCACGCAACTTACCTCGACGCTAGCCCTAAAGCTATTTCGGGGAGAACCAGCTATCTCCGGGTTCGATTGGAATTTCACCCCTAGCCACAACTCATCCGCCAACGTTTCAACGGGGGTCGGTTCGGTCCTCCATCGGGTTTTACCCCAACTTCAACCTGGTCATGGCTAGATCACCCGGTTTCGGGTCTACTGCATGCAACTCTCGCCCTCTTAAGACTCGCTTTCGCTTCGGCTCCGCATATCCTGCTTAACCTCGCTCCATACAGTAACTCGCCGGTTCATTCTACAAAAGGCACGCCATCACCCTTTAACGGGCTCTGACTTCTTGTAGGCATATGGTTTCAGGTTCTCTTTCACTCCCCTCCCGGGGTTCTTTTCACCTTTCCCTCACGGTACTGGTTCACTATCGGTCACTCTCTCGTATTTAGCCTTGCCGGATGGTCCCGGCTGATTCAGACAGGATTTCTCGTGTCCCGCCCTACTCAGGTGTCATCTCTCTCCAGTCTCTCATTTCGAGTACGGGGCTCTCACCCTCTCTCGCTCACCTTCCCATGTGATTCCTCTATGATCCTCTGTCAGATTTATCGATGATCCTACTACCCCGATCCTAAGATCGGTTTGGGCTCTTTCCCTTTCGCTCGCCGCTACTCAGAAAATCATTCTTATTTTCTCTTCCTGCAGGTACTTAGATGTTTCAGTTCCCTGCGTCTCGCCTCATCATGTCTATGTATTCGACATGTGATACACGGATATGACTCCGTGTGGGTTCCCCCATTCGGATATCGACGGCTCTTCACGTGCTTACCGCTCACCGTCGCATTTCGCTGTTTGCTGCGTCCTTCTTCGCCGGAGTGTGCCTAGGCATTCCCCATACGCCCTTTCTTGCTTTACCTTCTAGGTTTGCTTGCTTGAACTTTTTTTCGTTTACACTTGCTGTAAAATCTTAGTTACTTTCGACTTTTCGTACTAGACCTTTTCTTTAATGTCTAATCTCTTCTTTATCGTTTTCGCATTTTTTTTACTACTATCCAGTTTTCAATGTCCTCTTGAATGTCTAAGACATTCAAAACCAAACAAGAAAGCACAACTTTCTCTCCCTAGAAAGGAGGTGATCCATCCCCACGTTCCCGTAGGGATACCTTGTTACGACTTCACCCCAATCATCAGTCCCACCTTAGACAGCTCCTTCCTTGCGGTTAGGCCACCGGCTTCGGGTGTTACCGACTCTCATGGTGTGACGGGCGGTGTGTACAAGGCCCGAGAACGTATTCACCGCGACATGCTGATTCGCGATTACTAGCGATTCCATCTTCGTGCAGTCGAGTTGCAGACTGCAGTCCGAACTGAGAACAGTTTTATGGGTTTCGCTCCACCTCGCGGCTTCGCTTCCCTCTGCTCTGTCCATTGTAGCACGTGTGTAGCCCAGGTCATAAGGGGCATGATGATTTGACGTCATCCCCGCCTTCCTCCGGCTTGTCACCGGCAGTCTCGCCAGAGTCCCCAACTTAATGCTGGCAACTGGCAACAGGGGTTGCGCTCGTTGCGGGACTTAACCCAACATCTCACGACACGAGCTGACGA